>JBILSM010000178.1:0-4784 GCA_044372085.1 Rubrivivax sp. | reverse complement strand
AACCAGCGCAAACCACAGCAAAGGCCGGATACAAGGCAGCAGCCGACTTCTTCACAACACGATACGGGTTTGCACCTATCGCCGGGAGGCATCCATACAAGACCTACATGAACCTGCGTGATGGAACCTCGCCCGTGGTCGTCCAGCGTGCCGAGTACGCAGCGCCGCCCTTTCGCATCCGCGCCGTCGAATTGAACTTCGACCTGGAGCCGACCAAGACCATCGTCGCCAGCAAGCTGCAGATCGAGCGCGACCCGGCGGCCGCCCCGGGCCAGCCGCTGCGTCTGAACGGAGAAGACCTCACCCTGCTGCGCGTGCTGGCCGATGGGCAAAGCGTGTCGTTCCGGCACGAGGACGGCTTCCTGGTCATCGACAACCCGCCCGCGGCGGACGCCTTCACGCTGGAGATCCGCAACACCTGTGCCCCGGAGAAGAACACCCAGCTGTCGGGCCTCTACACCAGCGGCGGCGGCTTCTTCACCCAATGCGAGGCCGAGGGCTTCAGGCGCATCACCTACTTCATCGACCGCCCGGACGTGATGGCGGTCTACACCGTCACGCTGCGCGCGGACCGCAAGAAGTACCCCGTACTGCTGTCCAACGGCAACCTGGTGGCGCAAGGCCTGCTGGACGGTGGGCGCCACTACGCCAAGTGGCACGACCCCTTCCCCAAGCCCAGCTACCTGTTCGCCCTGGTGGCGGCCGATCTGGTGGCGCGTGAGCAGCGCATCCGCAGCCGCGCGGGCACCGAGCACTTGCTGCAGGTGTACGTGCGCCGCGGCGACCTGGGCAAGACCGAGCACGCGATGAATTCGCTCATCGCTTCCGTGGCCTGGGACGAGGCACGCTTCGGCCTGCCGCTGGACCTGGAACGCTTCATGGTCGTGGCGGTGGAAGACTTCAACATGGGGGCCATGGAGAACAAGGGCCTGAACATTTTCAACACCAAGTACGTGCTGGCCAGCGCCGCCACCGCCACCGACGTGGATTTCGCCGGCATCGAGAGCGTGGTGGGTCACGAGTACTTCCACAACTGGACGGGCAACCGCATCACCTGCCGCGATTGGTTCCAGCTCTCGCTGAAAGAGGGCCTGACCGTCTTCCGCGACCAGGAATTCAGCATGGACATGGCCGGCGACGCCTCGGCCCGCGCCGTCAAGCGCATCGAGGACGTGCGTGGCCTGCGCATGGTGCAGTTCCCCGAGGATGCCGGCCCCATGGCGCACCCGGTGCGCCCCGACAGCTACGCCGCCATCGACAACTTCTACACCGCCACCGTCTACGAAAAAGGTGCCGAGGTGGTGCGCATGATGCACACCCTGGTGGGCCGCGAGGGCTTCCGCCGCGGCATGGACCTGTACTTCCAGCGCCACGACGGCCAGGCCGTGACCTGCGACGACTTCGCGCAGGCCATCGCCGATGCCAACCCCGGCAGCGAGCTGACCACCCGGCTGGACGCCTTCAAGCGCTGGTACGCGCAGGCGGGCACGCCCCGGCTGCGCGCCACTTCATCCTGGGACGGCGCTTCTGGCACTTTCACCCTGACCCTGTCGCAGACTTGTCCCACCACACCTGGGCAAAGCGAGAAGCTGCCGTTCGTGGTGCCGGTGCACATGGGCTTGCTGTCAGCGGACGGACGAGCTCTGCCCTTGACGCTGCAGGGCCAGACGGACAGCGCCAACGAAGCACTTCTGGTGCTGGATACGGCCGAGCACCGCTGGACCTTCACTGGCCTGAGTGGCCTGGACGCAGCGCCCGTGCCCTCGCTGCTGCGTGACTTCAGCGCCCCTGTGGTGCTCGAGGACGGCCTGGACGATGATGCGCTGCGCGTGCTGCTGTCGCACGATGCCGACGCCTTCAACCGCTGGGAGGCGGCGCAGCGGCTGGTGATGAGCAGCGTGCGCGAGGCACTGTCCGCCCTGCACAGCGACACCGGCTCTGGCAGCCAGATGCTGGATCCGGCTCTGGTGAAATCCTTTCGACAGGTGCTGAGGGACCCATCGCTGGACGCCGCCTTCAAGGAACTGGTGCTGAACGTGCCCAGCGAGCGAGAGCTGTTCGACCAGATCAACGGCGCCGACCCCGAGCAAGTGAACGCGGTGCGCGAAACGCTGCTGGACCAGTTGGCGCGCGAACTGCACGAAGACTGGGCCTGGGCCTGGGAGGCCCACCAGGTGCGCGATGGCTATGCCCCGACGGGAGCACAGAGCGGCCGCCGCGCCCTGTCCAATCTGGCCCTGGCCATGCTTGTACGTCAGGCCGTCCGCACATCGGACACCGTGTGGCCCGGACGCGCCTACCAGCGATTCAAGGACGCGGACAACATGACCGACCGCCTGGGTGCCCTGCAGGCCTTGGTGAACGTGCATGCGGACCTCGCCGTACCGGCGCTGGAGCGCATGCACACCCTCTTCGCCCAGGACCCGCTGGTCATCGACAAGTGGTTCATGATCCAGGCACGCGCGCCTGAGCGCCAGGGGCGCGTGTTCTCGCGCGTGCGGCAACTGCTGCAGCATCCGGATTTTTCCCTGCGCAACCCCAACCGCGCACGCGCCCTGCTGTTCGCCTGGCACACCAATCCGGCCGCCTTCCACCGCACCGACGCCGCAGGCTATGTGCTGTGGGCCGACAAGGTGGTGGAGATCGACGCCTTCAACCCGCAACTCGCAGCCCGCTTCGCCCGTGCACTGGACCGCTGGACGGCCCTGCCCCAGCCCTACCGCGGCGCCGCCCGGGAAGCCATCGCCCGCGTGGCCGGCAGATCTGAACTGAGTGCGGACACGCGCGAGATCGTCACGCGGTCGTTGGCTGCAGGTTGAGTCCACGAAGTCACCAACCACAGTCCACACTTCGACAAGCCTCCGCCGCCCCAAATCTCGTCCCACGGGAGCACCACCACCATGGCCAAACGCATCAGCCTGACCCAGTACCTTGTCGAGCAGGAACGCCAGCACGGGCACATCCCGGCCCAACTGCGCCTGCTGATCGAGGTGGTGGCCCGCGCCTGCAAGCGCATCGCCATCTCGGTCAACAAGGGCGCCCTGGGCGACGTCCTGGGCAGCGCCGGCAGCGAGAACGTGCAGGGCGAGGTGCAGAAGAAGCTCGACGTCATCAGCAACGAGGTGCTGATCGAGGCCAACGAGTGGGGCGGGCACCTGGCGGCCATGGCCAGCGAGGAGATGGACTCCATCCACCTCGTGCCCAACCGCTATCCCCAGGGCGAATACCTGCTGCTGTTCGACCCGCTGGACGGATCTTCCAACATCGACGTCAACGTCAGCATCGGCACCATCTTCTCGGTGCTCAAGAAGGTGGGCCACGCGCGCGGCATCAGCGAGGAGGACTTCCTGCAACCCGGCAAGCAGCAGGTCGCCGCGGGCTACTGCGTCTACGGCCCGCAGACCACGCTGGTGCTCACCGTGGGCGACGGCGTGGCCATGTTCACGCTGGACCGCGAGCAGGGCTCCTTCGTGCTGACCCAGGACAACGTGCAGATCCCGGCGGACACCAAGGAGTTCGCCATCAACATGAGCAACATGCGGCACTGGGCCCCGCCCGTGCGCCGCTACATCGACGAATGCCTGGCCGGCCGGGAAGGCCCGCGCGGCAAAGACTTCAACATGCGCTGGATCGCCAGCATGGTGGCAGATGTGCACCGCATCCTCAGCCGCGGCGGTGTGTTCATGTACCCCTGGGACAAGCGCGAGCCCGACAAGCCCGGCAAGCTGCGCCTTCTGTACGAGGCCAACCCCATGTCCTTCCTGGTGGAACAGGCCGGCGGCATGGCCACCAACGGCCACCAGCGCATCATGGACATCGGGCCGACGAAACTCCACGAACGCGTCAGCGTGATCCTCGGCTCGAAGAACGAGGTACAGCGGGTGACGGATTACCACCTGGAGGCGACGGGCTGAGGCCCATTGCCTGCCTATAATGACTGCTTTTCGCCGGTGTAGCTCAGTTGGTAGAGCAGCGCATTCGTAATGCGAAGGTCACCAGTTCGATTCCGGTCACCGGCACCAGACCAGATGGGCGTCAGAGGTTCAACAGACTCTGACGCCCGTTTTCATTGGGCGGCGACCACCATTCTTGTGTTGCGCGTAAGGTCGGAATCAGCGTTCATTCTTCAGCAAGTCCTTGGGCCTGAAGGCCCTCCTCTCTTGGCTCGGTTGATGTAATGAAACTGTTGTAGTCGAACTGGCCTAGGGTGAGTCCCTGAGGCCTGGATGTACGGGGTCAAGATACAGTCAAGCCCGTTCGGGCAGCCTCGTTGCTGCTCAATCACTTTCAAGAGCCTCGTAGTCGCAATGGATCTCTGCCCGCGCGGCGAGACCACGGAGGAACCAAGTGGATTTCGGCCAGGAACAACGCAACCCCGGCAAGCATATGGTGGGCATCGGCGTCGTGCTGGGTCTGCATGTGTTGCTTGGCTGGGCCCTGCTCAACGGCTTGGCCCAGCGCATGGTCGAGGTGATCAAGGGGCCCATCGAGACCAAGATCATCGAGGAGGTGAAGCCACCCCCTCCGCCGCCACCGGAAAACCTGCCACCACCGCCGAAGTTCGCGCCGCCACCCCCGAGTTTCATACCGCCACCGGAGGTGGTGGTCAATCCGCCCCCGACCGTGGCCCCTGTGATCACCACCACCACGGTGGCGCCGCCGCCTGCACCAGTGCGCATCGCGCCTGCGCCCGTGGCTGCGCCGCCGGCCCCCCCCGCCCCCCCCGCGCGGCCGCGCCCCCCCCCCGCCCCCCCCCCCCCCCCCCCCCGGGCGGGCCCGCCCCC
>JBILSM010000177.1:0-4786 GCA_044372085.1 Rubrivivax sp. | reverse complement strand
ACGCGGGGCTCGTGGGTGCGCAGAAAGGCTGCGGCATCGGTGCCGGCCGGGGCTTGCACGTTGTAGTGGAGATTGCCGTCGCCCAGGTGGCCGAAGTTCACCAGGCGGATGCCCGGCAGGTGCGCCTGCAGCGCGGCATCGGTTTCCTGCACGAAGCGCGGAATGGCCGAGACCGGCACGCTGATGTCGTGCTTGATGTTCAGGCCTTCTTCGGCCTGGGCCAGGGGGATGGATTCGCGCATGTGCCACAGTGCGCGTGACTGGGCCAGGCTTTCGGCCACCACGGCGTCTTCCACGCAGCCGGCTTCCAGCGCGGCGCCCAGCAGGTTCTCGAACCGGGTTCGGGCCGCCGCCTCGCCCTCGGCGTCCGACTGTTCCAGCAGCACCGTCCAGGCGGCCTGGGGCAGCGGCTGGGGCAGGGCGGGGAAGTGGCGGGCCACCAGGTCCAGCGAGAAGCGGTTCATCACCTCGAAGCCCGTCAAGGACGCATCGAGCCGGCTGCGCGCCATCCCCAGCAACTGCACCGCGGCTTCCAGGGAGGGGCAGGCGGCCAGGGCGGTGATGGCGGCGGCGGGCTGCGGGAACAGTTTCAAGGTGGCCGCGGTGATGATGCCCAGGGTGCCTTCGCTGCCGATGAACAGGCCGCGCAGGTCGTAGCCGGTGTTGTCCTTGCGCAGCCCGGACAGGCCGTCCCAGATCTCGCCCGTGGGCGTCACCACTTCCAGGCCCAGGCACAGGTCCCGCGCGTTGCCGAAGCGCAGCACCTGGGTGCCGCCGGCGTTGGTGGCCAGGTTGCCGCCAATGGTGCAACTGCCTTCGGCGGCCAGGCTCAAGGGAAACAGCAGGCCCCGCGCTTCCGCGGCGGCTTGCACGGCCTGCAGCACGCAGCCGGCCTCCACGGTGAGGGTGAGGTTGTCGGCGTCCAGCGCCCGCACCGCCGTCATGCGGCGCAGGGACAGCAGCACCTGGCGGCCCTGGTCATCCGGCACGCCGCCGCCCACCAGCCCGGTGTTGCCGCCTTGCGGCACGAGGGTCACGCCCGCGGCCGCGCAGGCCTTCACCACCTCGGCCACCTCGGCGGTGGAACCGGGCCGCACCACGGCCAATGCCCGGCCGCGCCAGCGCTTGCGCCAGTCTTCTTCGTAGGAGGCCAGGTCTTCCGGCGGGCATAGCACCTGGGAGGGGCCGACGATCCGGCCGAGTTGGGCGATCAGTTCAGCGCTCATGAGGGGGAAGCGTTGGGGGGTCAAGGGGCGTGCCGCGCACACCTCACGTCTGAGGTGCGGAGGCCCTGCCGCGCTGGATGCGCCAGCGCACGTGCAAGGCGGTGGCGGCGAACAACGTGAGGCACAGCAGGATCTCCACCACGGCAAGCATTTGCGACACCCCGCTTTCGCTGGTGGCGCGCACCGCGCCTTCCATGAAGTAAAGCCACACCAGCAGGCTCAGCCAGCGGTAGGTGTACATGCGATGGCGCAGCAGGCCGGGCAGGGGCAGCAGCAGCGGCAGCACCTTCAGCGCCAGCGTGCCCGAGCCCGTGGGGGCCCACCACAGTTCCCAGCCCAGGCCCAGCACGATCAGGCCGGTCACGCTGCCCAGGGCCAGTGCGCGCGTCAGGCGCACCACACGGTCGGCTTCAACGGGGGGTGCGGAGGGCACTGACGGGGTCATGCTGGCATCATAGCCAGCATGGACAAGCCCCCTGCGCGCGCGCTGGACACCGCCCAGACGGTGGGCGAGGGCTCGCGTGACGGCGGCCCGAGCGCGCAGCCCGGGCAGCGGCTGGCCGAACGCCTGCAGCTGTTCAGGTTGCTGACGCAGCGCTTCCGCGAAGACCGCCTGGGCATGACGGCCGGCAGCCTGACCTTCACCACGCTCATTGCGCTGGTGCCGTTGCTGACGGTGACGCTGGCGCTGTTCACGGCCTTCCCGATGTTCAGCACCTTCCAGGGCTCGCTGGAGCGTCTGTTTCTGCAGAACCTTGTGCCTGACACGATCGCGCGTCCGGTGCTGTCAGCCTTGAGCCAGTTCGCCGGCAAGGCCAGCCGCATGGGGACCCTGGGTTTGGTGGCCCTGGCGGCGACGGCCCTGGCCCTGATCATGACCATCGATCGCACGCTCAATGCCATCTGGCGCGTGCGCCGCCCGCGGTCGCTGGGCCGAAGGCTGCTCATCTACTGGGCGGTGCTGACCGTCGGCCCCCTGGTGCTGGGCGCCAGCCTGACGATGACGTCTACGGTGCTGACCGCCACCCGCGGCTGGCTGGGCGCGGTGCCGGGCGGGTTCGGCCTGCTGCTGGACGGCGTGCAGTTCGCGTTGCTGGTGTTGTTCGCCGCCGGCTTGTTCCATTTCGTGCCCAACACCGCGGTGCGCTGGCGGCATGCGCTGGCGGGCGGCCTGTTCGTTGGCGTGGGCATCGAGATGGCCAAGAAGGGCCTGGTCTGGTACGTGGGTGCGGTGCCGACGCTGACCTCGGTCTATGGCGCGTTCTCCATCCTGCCCATCCTGCTGCTGTGGGTCTATCTGCTGTGGGTGGTGGTGCTGCTGGGGGCGGTGATCGCGGCCTATGCCCCTGTGCTGCTGGGCCGAGCGGTTCGGCCATGGACGGGCCCGGGCGTCGAGTTCCGCCAGGCCCTGGCCCTGCTGGAGGAACTCGACCGCGCACGGCGCTCCTCCGCCCGGGGCAGGGATCTGGACAGCCTGGCCGAGGCTCTCGCGGTCGATGCCCTGGCGCTGGAGTCCCTGATGGACGATCTGGCGGCGCTGGGATGGGTGTCCCGGCTGGACGAGCCGGCGCCGCAGCGATGGGTGCTGCTGGTCGATCTGCACGAGACGCCGGCCGCTGCGCTGGTGGACGCCCTGTTGCTCAAGCCGGATCCGGCCCTGGCCTCCTTCAGAAGCCACACGGGGATGGAGAAGTGGCGGCTGGCCGAGCTGATGCCCTCGCTGAACGATTCGCGGCCGGTCAGCACACCTGCGTCACCCTGAACGCCCCTCGGCGCCGCCGCCAGGGGGCGCTTGCTCAGGCTTTTTCAGCGTGCAAGGCCGCGCGCAGGGCTGAGAGAACAGCGTCGGGTGCTTCGACCATCAGGTTGTGGCCTGCGGACACGGTGTGCACCGCAGCACCCAGCAACCGGGCCAGCGCCTGACCGCTGCGCGCGGGGGTCATCTGGTCCACGGCACCCAGGATGCAGTCCGTCGGGCAGGCCAGACGCGCGGCCGCTGCCTCGGCACCCCGGTACGCGTTGCACATGGAGAACTCCAGGTGGAAGAGGTTGCCGCCCGTCCACCCTGCCTGCATGCGGCGCATGAGAGCCCGATTGGTGCCGTGCAGCCAGTTGCCCGGGCCGGGAAAGGAGGGCTTGGAGGCGGTGCTGGTGTAAGACCAGCTGTTGACGAGGTCAATGGCCCGCAGGGGGTCGTCGCGCGCCGTGGTCAGCAGGGCATCGGAAACCTGCATCGGATAGGCGGTACCCAGCAGCACCAGCTGCGAGGCGGCTGTCGGTGACTGGGCCGCAGCCTCCAGCACGGCCAGCGAGCCCATGCTGTGGCCCACCAGGGCCGCCTGCTGCAGCCCGGCGGCTGCCATCACCTGCAGCACCCAGGTGCCCAGGGACTCGATGTCCGTCAGGGGCGGCCCGTCGCTGCGGCCGTGGCCGGGGATGTCCAGCGCGAGCACGCTGCGGCCGTGGTGGGCGCACCAGCGTGCCAGCAGGTTCCAGCAGCTGTGGTCGTGCAGCGCGCCGTGGACGAAGACGACAGCCGGCAGTCCCGGATCGAAGGGCTTGCCGCCTGTGTAGGCGTAGGCGGTGCGGTCTTGGACCTGCAGTTTCATGGCTTCGCCTCCGCCACCTTGGTGGGGCTTGCCTTGGCGCGCCCCGCGGCCTTCTCCGCTGCCTTCAGGGCACGCTTGAGGTCATCGATCAGGTCATCAGCGTCTTCCAACCCGATGGACAGGCGGATCGTGCCGGCACCGATGCCCGCGCGCTTCAGGGCCTCGTCATCCAGCCGGAAGTGGGTGGTCGAGGCCGGGTGGATGACCAACGAGCGGCAGTCGCCCACGTTGGCCAGATGGGAGAAGATCTTGAGCGCTTCAATGAACGCCTTGCCTTGCTCGCGGCTGCCCCGCAAGTCGAAGCTGAACACCGAGCCGCAGCCGCGCGGCAGCAACCGGCGCGCCAGAAGGTGGTCCGGGTGGCTTTCCAGTTCGGGGTAGCCCACACGCTCCACCAGCGGGTGCGCGGCCAGGAAGGCGACCACCTTGCGCGCATTGGCCACGTGCCGCTCCATCCGCAAGGGCAGGGTCTCCAGCCCCTGCAGCATCAGCCAAGCCGTGTGCGGGCTCATGCAGGCGCCGAAGTCCCGCAGGCCTTCGCGGCGGGCCCTCAGCAGGAAGGCGCTGGTGGTGCTCTCTTCCGTGAACACCATGCCGTGAAAGCCCTCATAGGGCGTGGTCAGCTCGGGATGGCGGCCGGCGGCTTCCCAGTCGAACTGTCCGCCATCGACCACCACGCCGCCGATGACGGTGCCATGGCCCGACAGGAATTTCGTGGCCGAGTGGAAGACCAGTGCCGCCCCGTGCTCGAAGGGCCGCATCAGCCAGGGCGTGGTGAAGGTGGCGTCCACCAGCAGCGGCACGCCGGCCTCCCGGCCGAGGGCGCTGATGGTGGGGATGTCGAGCACGTCCAGCCCCGGATTGCCCAGGGTCTCGCCGAACAGCAGCCGGGTGTTCGGGCGAATCGCCGCGCGCCAGGCGTCGATGTCGCGTGGGCGCACGAAGGTGGTC
>JBILSM010000176.1:0-4799 GCA_044372085.1 Rubrivivax sp. | reverse complement strand
CGACATCTTGCTGTTCCTGGCTGAGTTGATTGCTGACAAAGGTAAGACCGTCTCTCACATTCACAAGCTGTTGAGCGGAGACACCGGCCTGTTGGACCAGCAGCAACGCGACACCTTTGCTGAGGCATTCCCGTACCTCGTGCAACAGGGCCTGGGTGCCCAGGCCGTGTTTGATGACATCCTCACATTGCTTTTCAACGCACCGTCTGGCGGAAGCCTGCATGTGGAGTACCTGACGGGTGGTGATGGCGAGCTGGCCTTGCGAGTGGGTTCGGCTGAAGAACCGTTCGGCGTGGTGAACGTGGGTGATGCGAAGAAGGTAGCCGACCTTTGTGAAGAACATTCGCAGTGGCTGCATGTTTCTGAGCGGCCATTTGGCGATTCGCTTTTCGCTTCGTTGAGCGACAAAGATTCCAGGCTGACCTTGCTGATCGGGTCGAAGCGCTTCACGGAAGGCTGGAATAGCTACCGTGTATCAACGCTGGGCTTGATGCATGTCGGCCAGAGCGAAGGATCCGAGATCATCCAGCTGTTCGGGCGCGGAGTGCGCCTCAAGGGGTTCGCGTCCAGCCTGAAGCGCAGTCGTGCCATTCACTGGGCCGCAAAGGACAAGGACCTCGTGTGGGTCACCAAAGACGCCTACTTGCCGCTGTTGGAGACGCTGAACGTGTTCGGCGTCAAGTCCGACTACATGGAGCGCTTTAACGAATTCTTGGAAGGCGAGGGCATCAAGAAGCCCGATGACCGCCAAACCTTTGAGATTCCGGTGCGCATCAAGCTACCCACCACGCCTTTGATCACAGTGAAGGTGCCAGAGAACATCAACTTCAAGAAGGAGGAGAAGGCAACGCTGGCCACCGCCGACACCATCGCTCTGAGGCCGGGAGACATCGTGCTTGATTGGTACCCGCGAGTGTCTTCGCGAGCGAGCCGCGGGGTGGCGTTTTCGCAAATTCAGACCGGTAGAAATGGGGCCTTCTTGGGCCAAGAGCATTTGGCCTTCATGGACTTCGATGCCATCTACATGTCCCTTCAACAGCTCAAGGCGGAACGCGGCTGGCACAACCTGAACCTGGGCCGCGACACGCCTCGTGCGTTGCTTCAACCAGGCAACGACTGGTACACCCTGTATGTACCGCCCGAGGTCATGCAAGCCGATAGCTTTGAGAAGGTCCACGAGTGGGAGGAGATCGCCACCGCGCTGCTGCGAAAGTATTGCGACCGTTTCTACAAGATCAAGAAGGATGCGTATGAGGCACCGCACCGCGTCTACCAGGAGTTGAGCCCGACTGATCCCAACTTCATCGACGCGTACAAGGTTCTGGTGGACCGGTCTGAGAAGCTGATCATTCAACGCCTCATAGAGCTGAAGGAGCACATCACCGACGGTGCCCTGAGCGACTTCAACATTGGCGGAAAGGGCGAGGCGATCTACTTCGACCAGCATCTCTACTCACCGCTGTTGCACCTGCGCAATGGCGTGGACAGCGATCTGCTGAGTGTGAGCCCTGTACATCTGAACGAAGGCGAGAAAGACTTCGTCTTGGATCTGCGCACGTACTGTCAGAGCCGACCGGAGTGCCTTGAAGGACGTGAGGTGTACCTGCTTCGGAATCAATCCCGGGGGCGCGGGGTTGGCTTCTTCGAGGCCGGAAATTTCCACCCTGATTTCATGTTGTGGGTGCTCGACGGGAGCCGTCAGCACGTGATCTTTGTTGACCCCAAGGGCATCCTGCGCTGTGAAGGGCTGAGCGATCCCAAGCTGCGGTTCTTCGAGACGATCAAGGAGATCGAGACCAAGCTAGGGGAACGGGACTCTGGGCGGAAGGGGAAGATCTTTCTGCATTCTTTCGTGGTTTCCAACACACCGTTGGGCGCCGTGCGTTGGTGGCAGCCTGGGATGGCGACCCTGCAGGACTTCGCGCAGCGCCACGTGCTGTTTCAGAAGGAGTCCAGTGGGGACTATGTCTCTGAGATCTTTGCACGCGCCCTGTCCGCATCGACAGCAACCGCGTAGGTTCCACTAGAGGAGAGCCATGTACCAGTCCGGCCTGACGATCAAGGACGCGCTCGACGCGGTCAGCAAGAACCACTACGTGCTGCCGGCTATCCAGCGTGAGTTAGTCTGGCTGACATGAGAGCTGAATACGACTTCTCGAAGATGAAAGCCCGCAAGAACCCGTATGCGTCCAAGCTGAAGAAGCCTGTGACCATGCGGCTCTCGGAAGACGTGGTTGAGTACTTCAAGGGCATGGCTGACGAGGCCGGTGTGCCGTACCAGAGCTTGATCAATCTGTATCTGCGCGACTGCCTTGCTCAGAACCGCCGCGTCCAGATCAAGTGGCCGAGCGCTGCGTAACCCCTCGTCAAGCCGCCACCTCCGGTGATGGGCTACGCTGACAGCGTCTTCCACTTGTCAGCCGACCCCCCTCACCATGCAATACCGCCGTGTCGGCCGTGCCGGCCTGCGCGTCAGCGCCTTGTCCCTGGGTTCCTGGGTGACGTATCACAACCAGGTGGGCACCGACTCGGCCGTGGAGATGATGGCCGCGGCTTTTGACGGCGGCATCAACTTCTTCGACAACGCCGAGGGCTACGCCGGCGGGCGCAGTGAGGAGATCATGGGCCAGGCTCTCAAGCGCCTGGGCTGGCCGCGCCTGAACTACATCGTCTCCACCAAGTTCTTCTGGGGGCTGGACCGCACGGGCGAGGCCGTCAACCGCCGCGACACGCTCAACCGCAAGTACCTGATGCAGGCCATCGACGGCTCGCTCAAGCGCTTCGGCCTGGAGCACGTGGACCTGGTCTACTGCCACCGCCCGGACCCGCACACGCCCATCGAAGAGACGGTGTGGGCCATGAGCGACATGATCCGTCAGGGCAAGGCGCTGTACTGGGGTACCAGCGAGTGGAGCGCGGGCGACATCCGCGCGGCCTGGGAGATTGCCGAGCGCCACCACCTGCACAAGCCCGTGGTGGAGCAGCCGCAGTACCACCTGTTCCACCGCAAGCGCGTGGAGCAGGAGTACGCCCGGCTGTACGAGGACATCGGCCTGGGGCTGACCACCTGGAGCCCCCTGGCCTCGGGCCTGCTGACAGGCAAGTACCGCGACGGCGTGCCGCCCGGCAGCCGCGCGACGGTGGAGAGCTACACCTTCCTGCGTGACGGCCTGACGCACCCGGCGCGCAACGCGGCGGTGGCCAAGCTGTCGGAGGTGGCGGCCGAACTGGGCGTGACCACGGCCCAGCTGGCCATCGGCTGGGCGGTGCGCAACCCGCGTGTGAGCAGCGTCATCACCGGGGCTTCCAGCGTGGACCAGCTGCGTTCCAACCTGGGCGCGCTGGACGCCAGCGCGCGCCTCACGCCTGCGCTGCTGGCGCGCATCGACGAGATCACGGCCGGCCTGGCGGACTGACCCGCCCGACGGGCGTTCAGTCGCCTTGCAGGCGGGCCAGCCGTTCGGGGGTGCCCACGTCGGTCCAGGCGCCGTCCCAACGGGTGCCGCCCAGCCGGCGTTGCGCGATGGCTGATTCCAGCAGCGGCCGCAGCGGCAGGCGTTGTCCCACGGGCACGGCCTGGAACATCGCGCGGTGGAACAGGCCCACGCTGGCCCAGGTCAGGCGTGGGCCGTCGGTGTCGGTGTCCAGCAGGCCGTCTTCGCCCAGGCTGAAATCGCCGCGCGGGTGGTGCGGCGCGTTGGGCACCATCCACAGGTGGGCCAGCTGCGCGCCGTCGATCACCGCTTGTGCCGGGGTGGGGTCGAAAGCAAAGCCAGGAATGAACACATCGCCCGAGACCACCCAGAAGGCTTCGCCCAGCCGCGGCAAGGCCTTGGCAATGCCGCCGGCCGTCTCCAACGCACCGCCGTGGTCTTGCCCTTCCCGGGACCAGTGAATCCGCACCCCCCAGCGCGAGCCGTCGCCCAGCGCCGGTTCGAACTGCTCTTCCAGCCAGGCCGTGTTCACCACCACCTCGCGCACGCCGGCCGTGGCCAGGGCTTGCAGGTGCCACTCGATCAGCCGCTGGCCGCGCACCTGCAGCAGGGGCTTGGGGGTGTGCTCGGTCAGCGGGCGCATGCGCTCGCCGCGGCCGGCTGCCAGGATCAGGGCATGGCGGATCATGGCGGGCGAGTTTAGGGGGCCGCGGGCGTTCGAATCCCTGTGCCCGCACGCATCGTGGTGGTGCAGGCTTGCGTCAGGGTCGGCAGATAAACTTTGGGCCTGCTTCAGGGAGCGTCGGTGGCCTGCCTCAAGGGCTGCCTGGTGTCCGCCTTCCCGGCGGGCAGGTCTGCGGACCCTCCCACCCCTTTGGCCTCTTCTCGTCTTCCCCGCCCATGACTTCACAAGACACCTCCGCGATGGCCAACGCCATCCGCGTCCTGGCGATGGACGCCGTTCAGCAGGCCAACTCCGGCCACCCCGGCGCCCCCATGGGCATGGCCGATATCGCGGTGGCCTTGTGGGGCCGGCACCTCAGGCACCACCCCGGCAACCCGCACTGGGCCGACCGCGACCGCTTCGTGCTCAGCAACGGCCACGGCTCCATGCTGATCTACGCCCTGCTGCACCTGACGGGCTACGACCTGCCCATGGAGGAGTTGAAGCACTTCCGCCAACTGCACAGCAAGACGCCCGGCCACCCCGAGGTGGGCATCACCCCGGGCGTGGAGACGACCACCGGCCCGCTGGGCCAGGGCATCACCAACGCGGTGGGCATGGCGCTGGCCGAAAAGCTGCTGGCAGCCGAGTTCAACCGCCCGGGCCACGCGGTGGTGGACCACCGCACCTACGTCTTCCTG
>JBILSM010000175.1:0-4808 GCA_044372085.1 Rubrivivax sp. | reverse complement strand
TCTGGGAAGAACTGGTGGCACGGCTGGGCCCCGAACAGGCGCGTGACATCCTGGACCAGGCCATCCGCAAGGCGGCCATCGAGGAAGGCAAGGCGCTGGCCGCGGCCTCACCCGGCGGCGACACCAGCATGCCCGCCTTCATCCGCCTGTACGACAACTGGAGAACGGGCGGCGCGCTGGAAACCACCACGCTGCAGGCCAACGACGAGAGCTTCGACTTCGACGTCACGCGCTGCCGCTACGCCGAGATGTACCGCGAGATGGGCCTGGAGGCCATCGGGGACCTGCTCTCGTGCAACCGCGACGGCACCTTCGTGGAAGGCTACAACCCGGACATCACGATGGAGCGCGAGCACACCATCATGCAAGGCCACGGGCGCTGCACGTTCCGTTACCGGCTGCTGCACAGGCCGAACCCACCGGGAACGACATGAATCCGCGACCCCTGGAAGACGCGCGTAATCCCGATCTGCGAATGTCGGCGGCGGCACTGCAGCGTGCAGCAGTGCGCGCCAGGGAACTGGCATTGCAGACGGGCACGGCGCTCGTGGTCAGCGGCGCCGGCAGGGCGCAGGCCGTTTCCTCACCCTCGGCCACTTCTTTGTCAAAGAGACCACCATCGAAGTGCCGAGCGATCTGCTGGGGCGCAGCAAGCGCCTGGCGCAGCAAGAAGGCACCACGCTGCAAGTCCTCATTGAGGAGGCCCTGCGCCTGGTGCTGCGCGCACGCGCTCAGAGACGCCACCCTTCATCAGCCTACCGGAACTGCAGGTGCGTGACCCACTGGTGAGCTGAATCTCGAACGCCGGTGCAACCGCGTTTCTGCAGACCCAGGGATGATCGTCCACCGACGCAGCGAGCAATGGCAAGAGGTGGTGCGTCTGCCCTACGAGCCGCTGACTCCTCGATACCGTCGGGGTCTATGTCGCTCAGCAACAATCTTGCGATCAGCTGCTCGCGCCTGTCCAAAAGGACCGGACTCGCTCACTGCACACAGCCCATGAACAGCAGACGTCACTACGACCAGTCGCTCGCGATCGTGAGCTCGGCCATCCAGGCGTGGGACCCTTTCGGGCTTGCCGCCGACGGCGCGCTGCCCGACGAGTATGCGCAGGAGGTGGCCAGGATCGTGGCTCGCATCCCGCGCTGTCGGGGCGAAGCCGAACTGGCTGCCGCGATCTCGGAGGTTTTCTCCGAGTCTTTCGAGTCCGACTCCTTCACGGTCGCCAACTGCAGCGAACCCGCCAGGCGGGCCTGGACCGGGCTCGTTGGCGCAGGTCTGTTGCAGCCTGCCTGACCCTTCGCTGTCCAATCGATCGGAGTCGGCATGACGCACCGCCTCGAAGACATCGGCAGGACGATTGAAGAAGCACTGCCGATCACCACCGTCCCCGCGGAGCGGGGTTTACGCCTCGAGATCGCTGGCGTCGACGCCAGCCTTGAACTGGCGATAGGCCAGGAGTTCACTGTGTTCGCGGATTCGTGGCACGAGCACTTTGCGACACGGGATGAACTGATGGCGTTTCTGCAGGGCCTCGTCTGCGGCGCGCTTCACGTGGTGGTCACCTACCAAGGTTCGCGAGCCGTTGCGTACCAGATCGTCGAGGCCGGGAACGGCGCGGTGAAGATTCGCTCATCGGGTGGCGCGTTGCTCAGGCCCTGGTGGCGCCAGCGTAACGAGGTGGTCGTGAGCTACAAGGGTGCGCAACGCGGCAATCGACAGGCGCCGCAGCGAGTCGCAGCCCCTGGCGCATAGGCTTGGAGTTGTGAGATGCCGCGGTTCAATGCTTGGAAGTTTCCCGAAGGGATCGTCGCGCCGGGCGCCAGCGTCCGTCATTTCACCGAAGCCGAAGCGGCCGCCTTGACGGCCGCCTGGCTGGCGGCCTTTGGTACAGACCGGGACGGCGTCAAGGCCACGGGCCCCAAGGGCTACCTCTGGCATGTCTTCAGCGCGGGGCGGTATCCGTGTACGGCGCGTGAAGAAGCCCGCAGCACCTACCGGTTGCAAAGCGAGGCCGAGTATCTGGTGCTGCTGAATGGCGGACGCGCCGCTGTGGCCACCGATGCACTGCCGCTGGAGGTGCCGCTGGCTGATTACTGCGTGTTCCCGCCGAACCTCGCCTGGACCATGGCCTTCACCCACGAAGCTCCGCTGGATGGCCCGTATTTCGCCAGACATGCCCGGTTCGATGAACTGAGCAAGAGCAATCTGGCCCTGGTTCGGAAGAAGCAGGCCGCTGAGGCGGCCAAGGCCAAGGGGTGGCCATAGATCAGACTGGGGTACCACCGTGAGCCAGATCGAGCACTTCATCCATGGGACGGCGGCGCGATTGAAGCGGTTTCGCGCCGCGCTGCCCGCCGGCATCGAGGTGGGTGCGACGCGGACGCCGGGCGGCCTGATCCTGCGCGAGACTCTCGGCGCCGGGCTGGACAGCGCAAGGGCCATCGCCCGAATCGAGGCGCTGGCGATCGCAAACGGCGTTGAATATGACGGCCATGGTCGGGATGTCGAGGAGGCCAATGCGCCTGCCGGTGCCAGGCTCGATATCCAGTCCCGTGCCTTCGTCAACCGAACGGGCGTCCGGGCCGGACACGCCTTCGCACTGCCCTTGCCCGATGGGCGGTTCGGGCATGCTGTCTTTCTAGGCGGAGACAAGCAGGGTTATCTTCTCCTGGACATCAGCGCCCTGATCACGGTTCAGCCCGCCAACCCGGAAGCTGTGCGCGAGGCGCCAAGGCGCTATCGCCAGCCGATCCTCGTCTGGCATACCGGGTTCGCCGCCGTGCCGCTTCCGTCCACGGTGCAAGTCGCGCCATTGCCCTGCGAGGTGGTGTTCCGGTCGGGCGTCGGCTGGCCCGATCCGGAGGCGATCGCACGGCTGGAAAGGCGCTTCGCGGTCTCGGACACGGAAACCCCGCAAGGCTGGAGAGCCTTGCTCATGGCCATGGCAGCCGCTGGACAACGGCTTCCGGGAATTGAAGGCCACACCTTGGTGACGGCTCGGGTCGGACGGACGGGCGCGCTGAAGCTGATCGAGGATCACACCCTTCTTCGGCCCGCAGACGACGCCCGCTGGCCGATGCGGTGGCAACCTTCGGAAATCGATGAGGTCCTCGCCGCACTGTCGGACGGGACGGACATGGTTGCAGTGAAGGATCAGGTGGAATGAGTTCGCGTCGCTTCGGCACTGCCAAAGCCCGCAAGTCGTGGAACCGTGAAGCCCATGCGCAGCTTGGCGGCACAACCGGCCGGCACTCCCCGTCGGCGGGCAACGGCGTCAAAGTCAGAGCTGTTCTGAGGCATCAAAGTCAAGCTCCACCCGGGCACCGTTCGGGTCGAAGCTGAAAAGCTGCCAGGTGCCTGCGCCCGCCTGGCGGCGCAGGTCGTAGCGCAGCCCGCGCTCATCGAACCGGGCCTTGACGGTTTTCAGGTCGCTGGCGGTGAAGGCCATGTGATCGATCACGCCGGTGGCAGCGGCCGGCGCGGGCCGGTCCCAGTAGATGTGCAGCACGGCCTGCGTGCCCCCTGGGGCGTACAGCCAGGCCCCGGGAAAGCCGAGGTCTGGCCGGTGACCCTCCACCAGGCCCAGCAAGCCGCAGTAGAAGTCCAGCGTCGCCGCGCGGTCCTGCGCGGTGATGGTGAAGTGGTTCATGCCTTGGATCATGGAAGTCTCCTGCGCGGGCTCAAGCCACCAGCACCAGCGCCCCTGTGGTCTTGCGCGACTCCAGGCGCTCGTGCGCCCGCGCCGCGGCTTCCAGGCTGTGGCGCTCGATGGGCGGCAGCTTGAGCGTGCCGTCGGCCAGCGCATCCCACACGCGCTGGGCCCGCTCGGCCAGGCGCGCGCGCGTGGCCACGTAGGCGAAGGCCACCGGGCGGGAGAAGGTGGCGGACTTGTGCACCAGCAGACCGGGGTCCACCGGCCGAGGCGGGCCGCTGGCCTGGCCCAGGCTGATCCAGTGCCCACACGGGGCCAGGGCCTCGAAGTTCTCTTCAAAAGCCGCATCGCCCAGGCCGTCGACGATGACGTCGGCGCCGTCGCCGAAGTGCTGGCGCACGCCCTGGGCAAAGCGGTAGTCGGCGGTGACGATCACATGCTCGCAACCATGCTCGCGCGCCAGGCGGGCCTTGTCTTCGCTGGACACCGTGCCCACCACGCGCGCGCCCAGGCGCCGGGCCCAGGCGCACAGCAGCAGGCCCACGCCGCCGGCGGCCGCATGCACCAGCCAGCGCGCGCCGGGCTGCACGCGCCCCAGGTCGCGCAGCAGGTAGTCGGCCGTCACGCCCTTGAGCAGCAGCGCGGCGGCCACTTCATCGTCCACCGCGGCGGGCAGCCGCACCACATGATCGGCCGCCACGTTGCGCAGGCTGGCATAGGCGCCCGGTTGCGGGGCCATGCAGGCCACGCGGTCGCCAGCCATCAGCCCCGTGACGCCTTCGCCCACGTCCAGCACCGTGCCGGCCGCCTCCATGCCCGGCGTGCCGGGCAAGGGCAGCAGGGCGGGTATCCAGCCGCGGCGCAGGTAGACATCGAAGTAGTTGACGCCCATGGCGCGCTGGCGGATGCGCACCTGCCCCGGCCCGGGGGGCGGCACCTCGCCCTCCCCCACCACCAGCACCTCGGGCCCGCCGTAGCCGGACACCGTCACGCGGCGGCAGGGCTGCGGCAGGGCCACAGGCATGGGCGCACTGCCCGGGGCCCGAAGGTCGGCGCCTTGCTGCAGATGCCGGCGCAGGTTCTCGAAACCGGCCTCGTACACGCCGTGGGCCACCATGTCGCGCAGTTCGCGCTCCTGGCCCGGCGGGGTGGC
>JBILSM010000174.1:0-4828 GCA_044372085.1 Rubrivivax sp. | reverse complement strand
ACGCTGAACGTGGCGCAGGGCACGACGCTGGGCAACACCTTGAGCGTGGCTGGTAACACGACGCTGGCGGGCACGACGCTGTCGGTGGCTGGCGCGACGACGGTGAACAACACGCTGTCGGTGGCGCAAGGCACGACCGTGAGTGGCACGCTGAACGTGGCGCAGGGCACGACGCTGGGCAACACCTTGAGCGTGGCTGGTAACACGACGCTGGGCAACACGCTGTCGGTGGCTGGAGCCACGACGGTGAGCGGTGGTTTGAGTGCTACGGGCAACTCCAGCGTGACCGGCAGCCTGAACGTCACGGGTGGGGTTACGGCAGCGACGGTCAACGCCGGGGCGGTAAGTCTGGCTGACGTGCAGAATCAGATCACACAGCTGGCGACTTTCAGCAATGGACAGGTCACACTGAAGGCGGTGGACGCCACCAATGCCAAGGTTGCTGGCCAGGCGCTGGGTGATGTCAAGGCCACGGTCGATGGGCTGAGCAATCAGTACTCTGCGGCCAATGCCTTCCTTGACTTCTTCAAGCGTCTGTTCGGATCTCCCCAGTAGCCACTGATTCCTTCCTGAAGGTTGATGCTGAAAAGACAGATTGAGCAGAAGGAATCGATTTGGAATTAGGGATCTACAAGAGCGTTCAAGTGCTGAAAGTGGACGCGCACCGAAAGGTGCGCGTCCGGCCGATCCTGAAACTGGATTACGCCGCAGAGGTCACGGACACCCTGCTGACGATTGACGAGTTTTTCTCTGCGGCGCGTTCCCAACCCATCGTCTTCGGGCGAGGAGAGAACGGCCAGCATTTCCCGGCCGCCTTGCTGGGGCTGGGGCGAAAGCGGAACTGGTTTGTCGACAAGGAAGGCAAGTGGAAATCGGGTGAGTACATGCCCGCCTTCCTGCGCCGCTACCCTTTCGTGTTTGTCGAATCAGACGGCACCAGCTACCTGGCCATTGACGAACAGAGCGGGGCTTTCAACGAAGAAGAGGGCGAGTTCCTCTTCGACGAAGAGGGCAAGGCTACGAAGTACACGCAGGTGGTGCTGGGTTTTTTGCAGGAGTACGAGGCCGCCAACAAGCGCACGGCAGCTTTCTGCGCCGAGCTGCAGCGGCTTGAACTGTTTGAGCCCATCGTCATCCAGAAGTGGGTTGGCTTTCAGGCACCACTGCTGCGCAATATCAAGCGCATCAGCGAGAAAAAGCTGGAAAACTTGCCTAGGGAAGAGGTCGAATCCCTGGTCACCAAGGGGTACTACAAGCTCATCGTGGCCCACCTGATTTCCCTGGGCCACATCGAACGCATTTCGAACTAGGACTAAAGGCGATGTCTAAGTCATTGCGCATGAGGTCATCCGGTGGCCGCAGTACTGCGGCGCTGGCGGCGGTGGCACTGGTGACGGTGCTGGCTGCCTGTGGTGGCGGTGGAGGTGGTGGCCCTACGGACACCACGGTCTATGCCTCCTCAACCGACGTACTCGTTCAGGATGCACCCATCATGAACGTGAAGGTGCAGGATCGCAATGGGGGGCCAGGAAGCCAAACGGCCAACCCTATCCTCAACGAGTCCGGCCTGCCCACGGGACGATACCGGTTCGAAAGTCTGCCCGCCTTGCCCATCAAGATCACCAGTCAAACGCTTGTGGCGACAGACGGTACGGTCAAGATCGCATTCTCTGGTGGGCAGTGGGTGTCTTATATCGACACCAATGTCAACAACCTGATCGACCCTGGAGAAGCTGTCGGCCCCTTGAGTTTTCAAGACCTCGACGGTAACGGCCTCTTCACCCAGACCGCTGATGTGATCTACACCGGCAGATTCAATGTGAGCTATGTTCCACCTAACGCTGGCGTGGTGCAGGCCAACATCGTGGCCTCTCTCGTCCCGGCCAACTGGAACGGCACCAGCAGCATCGGCGGGCTCTCCGCAGCCGCCGTCAGCGAGGCCCTCAACACCGGACCAGAGAGGTCGACGAACGTGCAACTGAAGAAAACTGCCGCACTGCTGACGGCCATCTCCGAAGCCTTGATATCCAACAATCTGGCGGCGGCCACTGACTTGCCTGCCGTGCTGACCAGGGTGTCCCAATCATCGGCACTGTCGTCCACGGCCACGCCTTCCCAGCTGGCCGCAGCCGTGGCACAGGCCTTGCCGACTGCACAGCAGGCAGACGCCACACGCTTCGTCACCAACTTGAAAACCGTGGCTGACAGCGTTCCCACTGCGGTGACGAGCAATTTCGAGTCATTGATCAAGGTGGCCATCAACCCGGACAACACTTCCACGCTGAAGAAGACCAGCCTCAACAGCAGCGATGTCACCACCCTGAGCACGCTGGTGTCCAGCGCAGCCAGCCAGATCACGGAAGACAAGAAGCAGGCCGCAGCCGCCGGCCCGGTTGATCCGGAAGCAGCTGTCATCTCTGCCCTGCGCCTTGTGCCATGGCACGAACTGGCGCGCCTGGAGAACAGTCTTCCCCAGGACACCACTGACCCTTTCCGCACGATCGGTCGAACGACCGGGTTTGCACTGTCCAAGAACAGTTCGGGCTCGCTGTCGCTCAAGGCATCAGGGTCGCCCTTCACCGAAGCCTTGGGTGCAGGCACCACCACCTTCACCATCCCCTTCGTGAGCGCTGGTGCGAATTGGCAACTGTTCCCGTCGACCAATACCGGTGTGGTGGTGGACATCAAGAGCGGGTTCCAGTTGCCCGGAACCACCACCTATGTACCCGGGGCCATGCTGCGCGTGTGCCAGGCGAACTCTGGCGGTTGCTGGCCCTTCATGCTGGCATCGCCCGCGCAAGTCTGCTCCTTGATGAATTCAGGAACCTTCAAGACCAACGCTGCGCTTCGCGCTGACGCACTGTCGAAGATCAATGCCGTCAACAGTGGGCTTGCACCTGTTGCGTGCCCGTAAACCCACTGCATCGCCCCCCGCACATGTACCAGGTTCAACAGCGTGTGCCGGGCCGAAAGGCAGCGGCATCTCATTCAGGTCTGGTAGCGCCCGCGCTGCTGGGCCTTTTTGTTTTGGTCTCGTCCCAGCAGGCCCACGCCCAGCCCGCCCGCCCTCCCGGCCTGAACGACCCTCAGCCTGGCAGGCTGAGTGACCTGGAAGAACAACTGCGCCGCAGTGCCCCCAGCCGTGAGGGTGAAGGTGCGGGCACGCAGATTGACCGCCTGCGCCTGGACGAAAGCGCCCGCCCGCGGCCTGAGAACCAGGCGGGTGCCATGACCTTCGTGCTCAACACCCTGCAGGTGCTGGGCAACACCGCGCTGGCGCAGGAAGAGATTGCAGACCAGGTGCGCAGCTATGTGGGCAAGCCCGTCACCGGGGCTGACCTGCAGGAAATGGCCGCCCGCATCACGCGGCTGTACGTTGCGCGCGGCTTTGTCACCTCCCGGTGCGTGGTGCCTGCGCAGCAGGTGGTCAATGGCGCCGTCACGTTGCAGATCGAGGAAGACAAGCTGGGCAGCGTGGTGCTCTCAGGCGCCAGCAGCTACCGGTTCGACCTCAAGATCTTCCAGGATCAGGTGAATGACCTGCGCGGCAAGATCATCAACGGCCCTGAGCTGGAAGCCCGCCTGCGCCTGGTGGCCCGTGTGCCTGGGGCCCGTGTGCAGCCCACGTTGCGCAAGTCCGCCTTCGGCGTGACCGATCTGGTGCTGGAGCTCTCCACTCTGGACGATATGGGCGTGGTGAGCTTGTCCAACGACGGCACCAAGCTGACATCGCAGAACCGGGTATCGGTCAGCAAGGTCTTCAACAACATTTCTGGCGCAAGTGACGTCTTGAGCATCTCTGCCACCGTGGCCCCCGAAACCCAGTTCTTCGGCGGCGTGAACGCGGTGTACCAGTTGCCCATTGGCGGGCGTGGCGGCAAGCTCACCTTTGCTGGTTCCGGCCTTTACTACCGGCTGGACCCAGCCGCCGTAGGCAACAACGCCATCCGCTACGAAGGCGGCTCACGCGCGCTGGACTTCAATTACGAGCAACCCTTCCGCAGCGCCCCCTTCAAGGGCAACGCGCTGTGGTTTGTGGGCTTTGAGAACCGCAGCGTCAAGGCCGCCACCGTCTACAACACCGTGTTCGACCAGCCGGCGGGCTACCGTTACGTGGACACCGAAGACAAGCTCTTCCTGGTGACGGGCGGCTTGAGGTATGAGCGCCTGGACGACGCCTTCGGCCGCCGCGGCCAAACGTTGCTGGCGCTGACTGCCAAGAGGGCCATGCCCGGCTGGTTCGGCTCCATGGACACTGACACCATCAACAACAAGCGTGAAAACATCGCAGCCGCCAAAGAGCCCATCAAGGGCCCCATCGGCGACGTGCGGGGCCTGGAGCCTGACTTCCTGAAGGTGATTGCCTCAGCCGGGCGTGTGCAGACGCTGCCATGGTCTGTAGCCCTGCAAGGCTCTGTGGATGTGGAGTGGTCTTCTGCAAAGAAACTGCCCCAGTCCTACGAGTTTGCGGGTGCTGACAACGGTGCCAGGGGCATGCGCTTGAACCTGCTGGCCCAGCGGCCCCTGGGCAACACCGGCGCCTCCATAGGGCTGGGCTACGTGCATGCCCAGGCCATCAGCTACTTCCGCGACGCCGCCGGCGGCGGCACCCCCGCCTGCCAGACCTCACCCGGCGTGTACGAGGCGAAGTCCATCGGCCGCAACGAATGCTCTGCCGGCCACCCCTACTTGATGCTTTCTTACCGCAGCAAGAGCCTCTACGGCGATTTCACCTATTCCAAGCTGCCTTACTTTGCCAGCAACCAGCAGAAACTGAAGGTGAACCTTGGGGTGTTCTGGTAAGCCCGTCTGGTAGACCTGTGACGTC
>JBILSM010000018.1:0-41997 GCA_044372085.1 Rubrivivax sp. | reverse complement strand
GCCTGAAGAGCCTGGGCGAGGAGCCACTGGCGCACTGGAGCCTGGCCGAGCTGCAGTTCGGCCTGTTCGAGGCGGCGGTGGAAGACCAGCTCTGGGACCCCACCTTCATCATCGACTACCCCGTGGAGGTCTCGCCGCTGGCGCGTGCCTCCGACCGCGACCCCAGCATCACCGAACGCTTCGAGCTCTTCATGACCGGGCGCGAGATCGCCAACGGTTTCTCCGAACTGAATGACGCCGAAGACCAGGCCGCACGCTTTGCCGCCCAGGCGCGCAACAAGGACGCCGGCGACGAGGAGGCGATGTTCTTTGATGCCGACTTCATCCGCGCACTCGAATACGGCATGCCCCCCACGGGCGGCTGCGGCATCGGCATCGACCGGTTGGTGATGCTGCTGACTGACAGCCCCAGCATCCGCGACGTGATCCTGTTCCCTGCGTTGCGGCGAGAGGGCTGAACCCCGAAGGTCCCAGGCAAGTCCGCTTCCAACCGGCACCGTGCGCACCGAGTCCCTGCACCAGTTGCAGCACGCCTGTTGGGAAGAGCTGACGCGCGCCACCCGCGAGCGCGAGCACGGCTGGCGCCCCATGACGCTGGCCACGATGGAGTCCGGTCGGGCCGAGGCCCGCTCGGTGATCCTGCGCGAAGCAGACCCGGCGGCGTACCGCCTGGTGTTCTTCACCGACGCCCGTTCGCCAAAGCTGCAGCAGATCCAGGCGCACCCGCAGGGCACGCTGCTGGCCTGGTGCCCTCGGCTGTCGTGGCAGATCCGCCTGCGCGTGGCCCTGAGCCGCGAGACCGACCCGCACCTGACGATGGCACGCTGGGAGCGACTGCGCCTGTCGCCGTCTGCGCAGGACTACCTGTCGTCTCTGGCCCCGGGTGCGCCTCTGAGCCAGAGGGCCAGCGAAGCACAGGGCTCGCGCGAGCACTTCGCCATGGTCAACGCGCAGGTGCAATCGCTGGACTGGCTGGAACTGCATCCCGACGGCCACCGCAGGGCTGTGTTCGACGCGGCGGGCGGACGCTGGGTCCAGCCCTGAAGCGATCAACGAAGCCACGCCGCAGGCCGCAGCCCTGGACAGCGGGCATGGTGCCAGCAGCCCTCGGCAGCGGGCATAGCACCCGCCGGGCCTCAGCGGTGCGTGAACACCGGCTTGCGCTTGGCGAGGAAGGCGTCCATGCCTTCCTTCTGGTCTTCGGTGGCGAACAGCGAGTGGAAGACCTGGCGCTCATGGAGCATGCCCGCGGTCAGCGGCCCTTCGAAGGACTGGTTGACGCAGGCCTTGGCGGCCATCACGCTGGGCAGGCCCAACTGGCAGATCGCTTCTGCAGCCGCCAGCGCCTCGTCCAGCAGCCGGTCCGCAGGCACCACGCGCGACACCAGACCGGCCCGTTCGGCCTCGGCCGCGTCCATCATGCGCCCGGTCAGCACGAGGTCCATGGCCTTGGACTTGCCCACGGCACGCGGCAGCCGCTGTGTGCCGCCGGCCCCGGGAATGATGCCGATCTTGATCTCGGGCTGGCCGAACTTGGCGGTGTCCGACGCGATGATGAAGTCGCACATCATGGCCAGCTCGCAGCCGCCACCCAGCGCGAAGCCCGACACCGCCGCGATCACCGGCTTGCGCACGCGCAGCAGGGTT
Organism: Rubrivivax sp.; assembly: GCA_044372085.1. Classification (GTDB taxonomy): domain Bacteria; phylum Pseudomonadota; class Gammaproteobacteria; order Burkholderiales; family Burkholderiaceae_C; genus Rubrivivax. The sequence continues at coordinate 40,350 of JBILSM010000018.1, read as the reverse complement.
TCCCAGTTGCGGGTGATGAAGCCGTTGAGAACGACCTCCCGGTACTCCAGCTTGGCCATGGCCGAGATGTCGGCGCCTGCGGCAAAGGCCTTCTCACTGCCCGTCACGATGATGCAACCGATGCGGTCGTCGGCGTCAAAAGCCAGCAGGGCCGCACCCAGTTCATCCATCAGCGCGTCATTGAGTGCATTGAGCTGCTTGGGCCGGTTCAGGGTGACCAGGCCGGTGCGGTGCGCGCCCTCGCCGCGGGTGTCGATGAGGATGTTCTCGTAACTCATGGCGGGACTATACGGCTCACAGTGGGGGCGGCCAGCCCGGACGCCTGCTGCGGCAGACGCTCCAGGGTGAGATCGATGAAGCTGGCCTCGTCCTGCCGGATGCGGATGCGCACCGGCAGGTACTGCAGGCTGGGCGCGAACCAGGTTTCAACCGAAAGGTCGCTGTTGGTCTTGCTTTGCGGCCGGGGCTTCAGGTGCCAGGCCTTGATCGGCCCCACCGGCAGATCCAGCACCTCCTCCCCCGCCACGTCGTAGACCCAGCGGTCCACCCGGCGCGCCAGGGCCAGGGGCACTTCCACGGTCTGGCCCGTGCGCAGCAGTTGCGGCTGGAGGGTGAGCATCCAGGACAGCTGCACGAACTGGCTGGCCGTGTCCTGGACGCCCGCCACCGTCGCCTGCACGCCGCCGCGCGGCAGCACGATGCGCTCGGGTTCGAAGAAGATGGTCTGGCGGCGCACGTCCCGCAGCAGCACCTTGGTCTCCTCGTCGTAGCGCAGGGGCTTCAAGCCGGCCTCGGTGAGCAGCCCGTCGCTGGACATGCGACGCGACAGCAGCGGCGCGAAATCGGCCCCCACCCGCACGTCCAGGTGCACCTGATACCGGTTGCCGCTGCGCAGCCACTCCACCCGAGCCTTGCCCTGCACCGGCCCGCGGTAGTCCCCTACCAGGTTGTAGGACAGGCGGGTGGACGGAGGCCATTCGAACGAAGGGGCTGAGGAGGACGCCGAAGGCGGTACAGCGGGCGGCGCAGCGGCGACGGACGCGGTGGGCTGCGGCGGCAGGGTCCAGGCCGGCGCAGCGGGCTGCTGGCCCGGCACCGCGACGGCAGACGCAGCTCCGTCGGCCATGGGAACGGGGGGGGTCGGCGGCATCGATGCGAGGTTGCCGTCTCCGAGCGGGGCGGCCGGCGATGCGGCATCGACCGCTTCAGGCGCGGAGGCGGCCGCCACCGCAGGTGCAGGTGCCGCCGGTTCAGCGGCTGCCTCAGGTGCTGAAGCGGCGGCGGCGGGGCTGGCCACGGCCATGGCGGGCGAAAGCGCAGGGGCAGGGGCCGGGGCCGGCACAGGCGCCACGGGTGGCGGCTCTGCAGGGGCCAGTTCGCGCACGAAGGCCACGTCGATGCGCGCAGGTGCGGTGTCGGCCGCGCCGGAACCCAGGCGCGCCAGGTCTTCCAGCATCGTCGCCAGACCCAGGTGCGCCAGGGTCACCACCGCCACCAGAGCGGCAGCCTGCCAGCGTCGGGATCTCACGGGCACGGCGGCATGGCGGCGGGCCGGGCGGCGCCTCAGCTGCCCGCCGCCCCCAGAAAGCAGCAAAGCGCCGCCACCGCACTCAGGCGAAAGCGCAGCACCAGCCAGCGCTGCAGCCCATGGGCCAGGTACAGGCGCCGGTCCACCGCGTAGCACGCGATGAGCATCACGCCCAGAACCACCAGCCCGGCACTGGGCGGCATGACGATGGCCACCCAGGCCACCAGCGAGGGCACCACGCCCCACGCGAAGAGCCGCGGGTCTGGTTGGGCCTGGGTGAAGGCCACCCCCCAGTGCACACCCCCCAGAAAAGCCACGATGGTGGCCGCGTAGGCAGCCAGGGCCAGCACGGCGTAGGGGTGGGCCTCTGGCCAGACCAGGTGCACCAGCAGCGCACCGCCCACGAAGGGCAGCAGGCCGGCATGGCCCAGACGGCGGGCCCAGGCCGGCAGCTCATCGTCCGGTCGTGTCATGACGGCTTCCACCCCTGTCACCCCTTGCCCGCCGCAGCGGTCAGACGCTTCTCGATCTCGTCCACCGGCATCGCCCCGGGCGAGCGTGAGCCGTCCTCGAACACGGTGGCGGGCGTGCCCTGCACGCGGTGCTTGCGCCCGAGCTCGGTGTTGCGGTCCAGCGCGGCCGCGTCGCACTTGGCGCCGGCCGTGGACGGGGGCACGGTGCCGCCAATCATCCAGTCACGCCAGACCTTGGCCGGGTCCTTGGCGCACCAGATGTCGCGTGACTTGGTGGTGGAGTCCGGACCCAGGATGGGGTAGAGGAAGATGTAGACGGTGACGTGCTTCAGCCCCGCCACATCGCGCTCGAAGCGCTTGCAATAGCCGCAGTTCGGGTCCACAAAGACGGCCAGCTTGCGCGCCCCTGTCCCCTGCTTGATGGCGATGGCATCTTTGAAGGGCAGCTTGGAGAACTCGAAGGCCGTGAGACGGTCGATGCGCTCCCGGCTCAGGTTGGCGCGGGTGCGCGTGTCGATCAGTTCACCCGTGAAGAGGTGGTTGCCCTGGTCATCGGTGTAGAAGAGGTCGGTGCCGATGCGCACCTCCCAGATGCCAGGAACGGCTGTCTTGACCACTTCGTCGATCTTGGGCAAGTTCGGCAGGCGCTCGGGCAGGTTCTTGCGGATGGTGGCTTCCTGGGCCTGGGCCGCCAAGGGCAGGGTCAGGGCCAGGCCCAGCGCCAGCAGGCAAGCGCCCAGCGCCGAGGTCAGCCGCGCGGGCCGGGAAACGTCGTGGTTCATGAAAGTTCGGTCCTCAGGAATTCAGGGCACGGGCCGTCAACGCCTTCTTCAAGGGCCCTAGGCGTTCCACCCATTGCAGGCCATGGTGCCGTGCTTCGCGCCACAGCGGCGACTCCTGCGCGAACAGGTGCCACAGCGCATCCGTCACCCCCGCCATGGCCGAGGTGGGCAGGTGTCGACGCCGCACGTAGCGGCGCAGCAGTTTCTCGTCACCCAGGCCACGCCACGGCTCGCGCTGCGCGATCACGTCGGCCAGCGCCTGCACGTCGGCCAGACCCAGGTTCAGACCCTGGCCGGCCAAGGGGTGCACCACGTGGGCGGCGTCGCCGGCGAGCACCCAGCCGGGGCCGCAGACAGCTTGCGCCCGAGCAAGTCGCAACGGCCAGGCGGCACGCGACCCTTCCAGGGCGAGGCTCCCGGCTTCGCCGCCTGTGGCATGTGCGAGAGCCTGCTCGAACTCCGTCGGCGCCATGGCCAGCAGGGCCTGGGCCCGGTCGTGCGGCACCGACCACACCAGGCCGTAGGAATGCCCGGGGCTGGGGCGGTCGAACGGCAGCAGGGCCAGGACGTCGGGGCTGCGGAACCACTGCCGCGCCAGCCCGGCGTGCGGCTGGTCGCTGCGCAGCCGGGCGGCCACGCCGCTGTGGCCATAGGCCTGGGTGTCCACTTTCACCCCCAGCGCGGCGCGCGAGGCCGCGTCCTTGCCCTCGGCCACGACCGTCAGCGGCGCCTGCACGGCTTCGGCCACCACCGTGATGTGGGGCGCAAAGCGCACGGCGCTGGCCAGGACCGCGTCCAACTCGGCCGCGTCCACGATCCAGGCCAGTGCCTGGACGGACTGCTCGTAGGCGGAGAAATGCAGGGCCGCGGGCCTGCGCCCTGCCGGGGCATCGCCCTGCACCCGCATGTCCCATACGGCGGTGCGGGCGTCCGGGGGCAGCGCATCCCACACCCGCAAGTCCTGCAGGAGACCCACCGAACCGGCATTGAGGGCGTAGGTGCGCACGTCCGGTGTCGGTGCTGCAGTGGGGGCGAAGGCAGCAGCACGTGCCGCTGAGGGGTCTGCCACCAAGGCCACGCGCAGGCCCTGTCTCGCCAGGGCCAATGCCAGCGAGCGACCCACCGGCCCCTCGCCGCGGATGCACACATCATGAGAGTTCACTGGGCAGATTGTAGGCAGCGGGTACCATCAGTCGCCCGCGTGAACGCAAAGCCCCGGGCCGGCGCGAGCGCGCTACTCCAAGCCTGCGCCTGCCCGGAAAACCGACACCCTGCCAACCCCATTCCTGCGCACGATGAGCGACCTTCACTGCACCCTGTCCGCCCTGCACCTGCACCCCGTGAAAAGCTGCGGCGGCTTCGAAGTCCGTGAGAGCCTGCTGGTGGAAACCGGCCTGGACCTGGACCGCGCCTGGATGGTGGTGGACACCCACGGCGAGATGCTGACCCAGCGCGAACTGCCGCGCATGGCGCTGGTGCAGACCAGCCTGCGGCACGAGGACGTGGTGCTGCGCGCCCCGGGCATGCTGCCCCTGCACCTGGCCCTCAATGCCGTGGAGGAGCCCACCCGGGTGCAGGTCTGGGACGACATCGTCAAGGCTTACGACATGGGCGCGCTGGCCGCGCAGTGGTTCAGCGATTTCCTGGGTATCAAAGGCCTGCGCCTGGCCCGCTTCGACCCCGACCAGAAGCGCCTGTCCGAACGCAAGTGGACTGGCGCCATCGACGCCGAGAACGCGTTTGCCGACGGTTTTCCGCTGTTGGTGGTGTCCACCGCCTCGCTGGCCGAACTCAACCGCCGCCTGGCCGCTGCCGGGCAACCCGGCGTGCCCATGCAGCGCTTCCGGCCCAATCTGGTGCTGGATGGCCTGGAAGACGCCCACGCCGAAGATCACCTCGACACGCTGGAGATCGCCACCGACGACGGCCCGGTGGTGCTCAAGCTCGTCAAGCCCTGCGCCCGCTGCAGCATCCCCGACGTGGACCCGGCCACGGGCGGAAAGGGCCACGCCGTGCAGGACACGCTGAGCACCTACCGGGCGGACGCCCGCGTCAACGGTGGGCTGACGTTCGGCATGAACGCCATCATCGTCTCGGGCATCGAGCGCACACTGCGCGTGGGCGCCGCTGTGCGGGGCACGCTGGCGTTTTGAGCACCTCAAGTCCGGGCCGACCCCGGCCCGGACCCTCCCGCCACCTCCTCTGACAGGTGCCGCCCGGGCCACCACACCGCACCTTGCGCTCCTGGCAACTCTTCGCCGTCAGCGTGCTCATCTGGGGCACGACCTGGCACGCCATCGTGCATCAGCTGGCCCAGGCCACGCCCGAGTTCGGCGTGGCGGTGCGCTTCACGCTGGCTGGGCTGCTGGTGCTGGCCTGGGCGGGGCTGCGCCGGGAGCGCCTGCGGTTCAGCCCCCAGCAGCACGCCCTGCTGGCGCTGCAGGGGGTGTTCATGTATTCGGTGTCCTACATCTGCGTTTACCACGCCGAAAAGCACATCCCCTCGGGCCTGGTGGCCGTGGGCTACAGCGCGCAGCCGCTGGTCTTGGGCGTGGCCGTACGGCTGCTGTGGGGGACGCCGCTGACAGGCCGGTTTGTAGTGGGGGGCCTGATGGGCGTGGCCGGCGTGGCGCTGATCTTCGCGCCAGAGTTCGCCCAGATGTCCACCAACGCACGCGCGGCATGGGGCGCGGTCTTCACCGTAGCGGCGGTGGGGCTGTCGTCGGTGGGCAACCTGGTGGCTTCCCGCAACGGGCAGCATGGCCTGCCCTTCGTGCCCATGCTCGGCTACGGCATGCTGTACGGCTCCGCGGTGTCCTGGGCATTTACCTGGAGCAGCGGCCAGCCGATCGTCTGGCCCTCGGACGTCACCTGGTGGGCCACGCTGCTGTACCTCTCGGCCTTCGGCTCGGTGGTGGCATTCGGCTGCTACTTGCTGCTGCAGCAGCGCATCGGCGTTGGCCCGGCCTCCACCGTGGGCGTGGCCACCACGGTGATCGCGCTGCTGGTGTCGGTAGCGGTCGAGGGCTACCGGCCTGGCCTGCTGGCAGGCGCCGGGGTGGCGCTGGCCATTGCGGGCAACGCCCTGGCCCTGGGTTGGAAACTAAACTTCGCATTCCCTTTCCGAAAGCCCCCGCCATGAGCCTCCAATGCGGCATCGTCGGCCTGCCCAACGTCGGCAAGTCGACCCTCTTCAACGCCCTGACCAAGGCCGGCATCGCGGCCGAGAACTACCCCTTCTGCACCATCGAGCCCAACGTGGGCGTGGTGGAGCTGCCTGACCCGCGCCTGGCGCAGCTCTCGGCCATCGTCAAGCCTGAGCGCGTGGTGCCCGCCATCGTGGAGTTCGTGGACATCGCCGGCCTGGTGGCCGGGGCCAGCAAGGGCGAGGGCCTGGGCAACCAGTTCCTCAGCCACATCCGCGAGACCGATGCCATCGTCAACGTGGTGCGCTGCTTCGAGGACGAGAACGTCATTCACGTGGCCGGCAAGGTGGATCCCATCGCCGACATCGAAGTGATCCAGACCGAGTTGTGCCTGGCCGACCTCTCCACCGTGGAAAAAGCCCTGGTGCGCCACACCAAGGTGGCCAAGGCCGGCGGCGACAAGGAGGCGCAGCGCCTGGTGGACGTGCTGAAGAAGTGCGACGCGGCGCTGAACGAGGGCAGGCCCGTGCGCAGCATCGACTTCAGCAAGGAAGAGCGCGTGGTGCTCAAGCCGCTGTGTCTCATCACTGCCAAGCCCGCCATGTTCGTGGGCAACGTGGCCGAAGACGGCTTCGAGAACAACCCCTTCCTGGAGCGGCTGCGCGAGTACGCCGCCAAGCAGAACGCCCCCGTGGTGGCCATCTGCGCCAAGACCGAGGCCGAGCTGGCCGACATGGCCGACGAGGACCGTTTGCTGTTCCTGCAGGAGATGGGGCAGGAAGAGCCGGGGCTGAACCGCCTGATCCGCGCGGCCTTCAAGCTGCTGGGGCTGCAGACCTACTTCACCGCCGGCCCGAAGGAAGTACGCGCCTGGACCGTTCACATCGGCGACACCGCCCCGCAGGCCGCAGGCGTCATCCACACCGATTTCGAGCGCGGCTTCATCCGCGCCCAGACCATCGCCTTTGACGACTACATCACCTGCAAGGGCGAGCAAGGCGCCAAGGACGCCGGCAAGATGCGCGCCGAAGGCAAGGAGTACGTGGTCAAGGACGGGGACGTGCTGAACTTTTTGTTTAATGTGTGAAGCGCCACGTCGCACCATGCGCATCAGCCTTCACGACCGAGACTGCATCCGGCAGGCCACCCTCGAAGTGGCGGGACCGCGTGCCCGGGCGATGCTGTTCGGCTCGCGTACGGATGACCAGAAACGGGGTGGTGACATCGATCTGCTGATCGAACTGGCAGAGCCCGCGCAGGACAGCCTGGCCCTGTCGGTGCGGCTGGCGGCCCGGATCCAGCGCCAGATCGGCCTGCGCAAGATCGACGTCCTGGTGGCGGACCCGGCCACGATGGAGTCCCCCTTGCTGCGGCAGGCGCGCCAGGACGCGGTGGCGGTATGAGCACCAACCCCTTGAAGACACAGCCCGACGAGCGACTGCGGTTCCTGGTCGAAACCGTGCTGGCCGAATCGGCGCTGCTTCAAAGCACCGACGACAGACTGTTCGCGCAACCCATGACGGCGCAGAGGGCCGAAGCCCTGAAGTCCGATCCGGATCTTGCCGAGCGGGTCGATGCTTTTGTCGCCCGTTTCGGGCGCCTGCAGGACACCCTGGGCGACAAGTTGCTGCCCCGGCTGCTGGATTGGCTGGCCGAACCCGTGGGGCCCGCCATCGACAACATCGCGCGCGCCGAAAGGCTGGGGCTGGTGGCCTCTGGCCAGGCGTGGATCGAAGCACGGCAGCTGCGCAACTTCATGATCCATGAGTACGTGCGAGATGCCGCACGGCTCGCCTCTGCGCTGCGCCAAGGGCACGAAGCAGTCCCGCTGCTGGTGCAAGCCGCCACGGCCATGGCACAGGTGTGTGGGCTGGCACCCGACAAGACCAGCGGCGCTTGAGCGTGCACTGAAAGACCGCCCGATCATCCAACAGACGCAGCGGTCGCCGCGCTCAGTCGAACATGTCCGGCTCGGTGCGCACCAGGTCGTTCCAGATGGTCTGGAAGTGCAGCCAGCCGATGTACTCGCTGCCCACGTGCTCGCGGCTGTAGCGTGAGCGGTCGGGTGGTACGAGCTTGGGCGTGACGCCGGTGGCCTCCACCAGCAATTGCTGGTGGCAGCAGCGCTCCAGCGCGATGAACCAGAAGGCCGCGGCCTCGATGCTGTGGCGGCTGGCGGTGAACAGGCCGTGGTTCTGGTGGATGGCAGCCTTCACGCCCTTGAACCAGTCGGCCACCTTGGGGCCGGCGTCCTCTTCCACCGCCACCTGCCCCGCCTCGTCGTTGATGACCACGTGGTCCTCGAAAAAGGCCGCCACGTCCTGCGAGATGGGCGCCAGCGGCTTGCCCAGCGCGGCAAAGGCCGTGCCGTACAGCGTGTGGGCGTGGCACATCGCCACGATGTCGGAGTGCGCCTCGTGCACGGCGGCGTGCAGCACGAAGCCGGCGCGGTTGACGGCGTGGTCACCCTCCACGACCTGGCCGCGGTGGTCCACCAGGATGAGGTTGGACACCTTCACCTGGCGAAAGTGCACGGCCATCGGGTTGGTCCAGTACAGGTTCGGGCGCTCGGGGTCGCGGATGGTGAGGTGGCCGGCAAAGCCGTAGTCAAAGCCCTCGCGCGCAAAGGCGCGGCAGGCGCCCACCAGGCGCTCCTTCAGGTACTGCCGCTCGCGCGCCACGTCATCGAAATTCGGCCGGCCCGGGAACATCAGGCCCGGCTGGCTGGGCTGGTAGATGTTCTCGCGCACTTCGGTCAGGGGATCGAAGCGGAACTCCTTCTGGGCGGAGGCCGTGAGCTTTTCGATGAGGGCGGACATGGTCGAGGTACCTGTGGGGGGGACGGTCGGGGGCCGGCGGTTGATCAGGCCAGCGGCGTGAAGTCGTAGCCCGAGCCGCGAGGCGTCAGTCGACCGATGCCCGGCAGCGTCAGGTGATAGCCGGCCAGCAGCAGGTTCTCCCGCACCACCATTTCCATCGTGGCGCGACGCACCTTGCGCGCAGCCTCGGGGTCCGCGTCGAACATGACCGCCCAATCGGGATTGCGCACGAAGAGGGCCGCGATGTTCGTGGTATCGGCCCAGTACATCAGCTTCTGGCTGCCGCCATCGATGATGAACGTGGTGTGACCGGCCGTGTGGCCGAAAGCCGGCAGCGAGCGGATGCCCGGCAGCAGGTCTCGCCCGGGCTCGAAGCGCTCCACCGCCTGCGCCACGGGGCCGAACACGCGCCTGACCGCCTGGAAGTTGCCGCGCGCCGCTGCAGGGGCAGCATTCATGCGCGCGTCGTCCATCCACCAGTCCCACTCGGGTGCCGGCACCAGCATGCGGGCGTTGGGGAAGGTCAACTTGCCGTCCTTGTCGCGCAGGCCGTTGATGTGGTCGCCATGGAAGTGGCTGAGGATGACGGTGTCGATCTGCGAAGGCTGCAGGCCGGTGGCCTTGAGGCTGTCGAGCATGCGCCCGGAGGTGGGCGCACCGAAAGTCCCGTTGCCTCCGTCGAAGAGCACGTTGCGGCCCCCCATTTGCACCAGGAACGGGGTGAACGGCACGGTCACCTTGTCGGTCGGCAAGCCTGCGTCCTTCAGAGCCGCCTGCACCTGGGGCAGCGTGGCGTTGCGCACGAAGCCTTCCACCAACGGGCGGTCTACGAAGCCGTCAGGCAGCGAGGTGATGGTGGCATTGCCGAAGCGCACGCGCGCAACACCCGGCGCCAGCGTGCTGACCACTGGCGCGGAAGGCGGCAGCGACAGGCTCGAACAGCCGTACAGCGAGGCACCAGCAGCGGAAGCGCCAGCGGCAAGGAAGGAGCGACGGGACAAGGACATGGGGACGATCTCCTGGCAGCGCCACAAAGGCATGGAACCGGCGATTACACCCTGTCTGCGCTCCTTGAGCGAATCGCGGGGAGTCGGGGTTTCCTCGAGGGTGTCATCTCCCGGGGTGCCATGCGCCGGGGTTCCCTGCGCCGGCATGTCGTGCGCCTACAGGTCCAGCACGCGCGGCTTGAAGCGGCGGTCGTCGCGGAACAGGAAGACCTCGCTGAACCTCCATGGCCGGGGCAGGTGCGAGACGTCGCCAAAGGGCGCTGCACGCTGGACTGCGTCGATGGCGAGCTGCACCGTGTCCCGGGCCTGGCTGGGCTGGCGCTGCACCACGATGCGGCGTACGGACCCGTCGGCGTTGAGTTCCACCTCCAGCACGGGAATGGCCAACAGCGGCTCGGGCACGGCGCCCGTGAAAGTGCCGTTCGGGTTGGCCTGCACGAGACGGCGCCCTGCATGCAGTCGGAACTCGTCCCAGTTACGGTACTCGGCGCGCGGCGTGGGCGGCAGCGGGCGGGCGGCAGGCGCTGGCGCCTGCGGAATGGACGGTGACGGAACCTGCTGCGACGCGGCCGCCGGAGCCTGCGGCGTGGGGGGCAACGGGGCCGGCGGCTGCGAAGGCGTTGGCACGCGTGGTGAAGAACAAGCGGACAGAAAAAGCAGCCCGATGATCGACAGGCGCTTCCACCCGCGGGGCTCGGACACGGCCTGATCGCTCAGACCTTCTGGCTTGCGCGAAGCGCGGACCGTTGACAGAAACTGAAACGAACTGATGCTCATCCGATGCCTTCATGCCCCGTGAATCGAAAGGTTCTGGGTCGCACGAGCTTCAGCAACCCGAACGCCGGGGCGAAGCTTACAACTCGACCCGCACCTCAGTGACCCACATCAGTTCACACGCCCTGGCGCCGGAGTCCTCCCGCGTCGTCGATGTGCGCCAGCGCCATCCGTCCGGATGATCCACGTTGACCAAGGTCCCCTTGAGGGTGACCACCTGTCCGCGCTTCACCTCCAGCAGTTGCCGCCGGACCTGCTCGTCCGCTGCAATGAGGTGGGTATTGGCTGAATGGCGAACAATCTGCGAGGGCTCGATGGGCGGCGCGCCGGACCACCGGTACCGATACCACCGCTGGCCCTGCGAAATCTCCAGGTGACTGAACACCTTCGGGTCGGACATCGGGCCCCAGCCAAGCGCAAAATCAACAGGCGAAAGGTCCGCCTCGCGGCCAACTCGGTAGCGCTCGGTGGAGAACACCAGCGCACGCAACTGGTAGCTCGCGACGGGCGTGATCTGGTAGCCGGCCGCGCTGAAGACACGTGCATCTGTCGATTTCTGCAGCGGAACCGCCGAAATCGGCGCGCTCGACAAAAGTCGCTGGGTCTGGCTGCTCTGCTGCTGCCAATGCACGGCCGCCCAGGCCGCCGCCAGCACGCACAGCCAGACTTTCCAAGAACGTAGCATGCTGAGCGAGTGGTGGAGACGGCGGGAAGAACGCTGCTGCGAAAGGGCGCAAAAGAGGATAGGAAATCCAAGCTCTCCCCGCAAGCCCCTCTGGCTCCCGGCGAACCCCGGCACCTCCCCCGATCCACCCCAACTCCACCCGAACTGCAGGCTGCATCCCAACACCGGCTGGCCCCTGTCCCGCAGCTTCAGCCCTTCGTCTGCCCCTGGGCATGCCAGCTCGGAGGGAGCGACAGGCTCTCAAGAACTCAAGTCCTCAAGCCCCCTCCCCAGGCCGCTTCAACACCAGCGTCAGGATGTCGTGGCTGGCCACCAGATCGCCGTCCCGGTTGGTCACCTGCACGTCACATGCCACCACGCCTTGTGGGCTGGCCCTTGCGGGCGGGCTTGCGACCTATCGCCCAGCGTTGCACTTCCATTGCTGAGGACATGCGTACAACCAGACCAGATAGCGGCCTACCTGGCCCAGGTATAGTGAGGTAATACTTTGAAATACCTTCCAGGATCTTGCCATGACTGCTGCTGCCGTTCGCCCTGTGGCGATCAAGATCGACGAGGACACGAAAGCCCGCGTGAAGCGGCTTGCTGAGGCACGCCATCGCACGTCGCACTGGCTGATGCGCGAAGCGATCACGCAGTACGTTGATCGTGAGGAAAAGCGCGAGGCGTTCCGCCAGGACACCCTGAAGGCCTGGGAAGACTACCGTACTACCGGGCTGCACGCGACCGCCGACGAGGTGGAGGCTTGGCTATCGAACTGGGGCACGGATAACGAGTTACCCGCGCCCACATGCCACAAGTAAGGTTCTCGCAGCCCGCCATCCGCGACTTGGAGCGCCTACGCGAGTTCCTTCGGCCCAAGAGTCCCGTCGCGGCCAAGCGCGCTGGCGAGGTCATCGCCAAGGCCGTGCAGGTGCTGGGCTTGCAGCCCAAGCTGGGCCGCCCCATCGAGGACATGCCCGACGAGTTCCGCGAGTGGATCATCGACTTCGGCGATAGCGGCTACGTGGCCCGCTACCACATGGACCCTGATGCCGTCACGATCCTCGCAGTGCGGCACCAGAAAGAGGTGGGCTACTGATGGGGACACGCCCCGAAACGAGAACCCCGCGAGATACCCCCCAGCTCCCGGGCCACTTCACGCCCCCTCCGCCCCCTCCCCCGGCCGCTTCAGCACCAGCGTCAGGATGTCGTAGCTGGCCACCAGCTCACCGTCCTGGTTGGTCACCTGCACGTCCCAGGCCACCACGCCTTGCGGGGGCTGACCCTTGCGGGCGGGCTTGTCGGTCTTGCGCTTGCAGGTCAGGCGCGCCCGGATGGTGTCGCCTATGCCCACGGGCTTGACGAAGCGCAGGGTGTCCAGGCCGTAGTTGGCCAGCACCGGGCCGGGCGAGGGCGAGACGAACAGGCCCGCCGCCGCCGACAGTACGAAGTACCCGTGGGCGATGCGCTTGCCAAACGGGGGCACCCTCCACGGTCTTGACCAGGCGCGCGGCCATATCGGACGAGCCGGTGAAGGTAGCCCTATCAACCTCGGTCAGCCGGTCCACCAGGTCGCCCGAGCCGCCGTTGACAATCGCAGGCTGCCGGGGGTGGCAGCAGGCCGGGCGCGGGCATGTCGAAGGTGACCATGGCCTCGTCCGGCACAGTAGCTTGTGTGACCGAGGGGCTCAGCTTCACTGGACAGAACTGCGGTTCTGCGTCCTGAGCCAGTCCCGTAGCGCTGCGTCGACACGCGACTGCCATCCCTCCCCCGTAGCGCGGAACCTTTCGACGACGTCCCGGGACAAACGAATCGTGATTCGCTCCTTGGTGGGCACCTTCTGGGGGCCGCGAACACCCAGCTTTCGCTGCCGCGACTGGGGCAGTGAGGCGGCAGCCCCGAGGGACTTGATGTCTTCAGTCGTGAGCTCGCGCACTTGACCTTCAGGACGAATCAGTGGAACGCGCTTTGGCATAACGCTTCCTTACGATCGTCAACGGCGAGCGGGACATTGCCCCTCACCGTACACGGCCGGCGTCATGGGCCAGTCTCAGGCTGACTGAGGCCGGGCCAGCAAGAGCTCCTGATAACTGGAGAACCGGGTGCTGGTCACGCTTGGACCGAGGCTGTCGGCGCCGTAACCGCCCTCGAACACCAGACAGGGGACACCGACAGCGGCAGCGCAGCCAACATCAGCAGCACTGTCGCCTACCATCAAGGCTCGTGAAGCAACGACACCAAGCTCTCGCAGGCTGCGCAAGAGTAGATCTGGCTTGGGTTTGGGCTCGCTGCCTTCGCGCAGCCCGACGACGGCGTCGAACGCCACGCGCAAGCCAACGCCCTGCAGCAACTCATTGGCCAATAACTCGTCGCGGTTCGAGCAGACGGCAAGCCGACATCCACGAGCCTGCTGGGCCTTGAGAACCTCACGCACCTGCGCGTAGACGAACGACCGCGACAGCATCAGCTCGCGATAACGCGCCCGATAGGTCTCAAGCACCAAGAGCTGGTGTCGTTGGACCACTGTGCGGCCTTCCAGAGCAGCCAGCACACTGCCAAGAAACCCACCGTGCATGGAGGCACGCACCAGGTTTGCCGAGACCGGTGCGAAGCCGTGGGCGCCAAGAGCGTCATTCAAGGCTTGATGCAGACCGTCCAATGTCTGAACCAAGGTGCCGTCAAGATCGAAGACAACCGCATCGCAGCGCCAGAACAGCGCAAGGGCAGCGTCGTTCTGGTTCACATCTCAAAACGCGGCGAAGCGTCTTCGAAGTCGTGCAGGTGGACGATGGTGTTCTCGTGGTCGGCGAGCACGACACCGAACTGCGCTGGCTCATGGCTGCCCAGGATGCGCGGCGAGTCGTCAAGCGTCAGCGCCACCTGGTGATTAGTGGCCCGCAGGGTCGAGAGCGGAATGCCCATCCAGCTACCTGCCAGAGGCCGATGCAAGTGCCCGAAGAACAAGTGGCGGATACGCTCGCGATGCGGCCCTACGGCTTCACGCAGCGCGCCGGGTTCAAGCAACGCAATTCGGTCCATGGATGGGATACCGACACTGCATGGTGGGTGGTGGATGAACAGGTGCACAGGGCTTGGCGCGCTGCGCGCGAGCTCGTCCGCCAGCCAGGCGGCACGACGCTCACAAAAGACACCCCAGGACACCCCGGGTTCGTTGCTGTCAAGCATGATGTGCCGAATGCCGTCGGCATCGAACGAATACTGCACGAATCCACCCGAGTCGACCGGCGTGGAAGCAAAGGCGGCACGGAAGGCGTTGCGGTCATCGTGGTTGCCGATCAGCAGATGCACCGGCATACGAAGCTGCCCCAGACACTCAGACAGCGCGGCGTAGGCCGCGGGCTCCCCCCAATGTGCAAGGTCGCCCGTGACAACCATGAAACGGGAGTCGCCATGCCGTTCGTTGATCGCCGCGAGAGCGCGCTGCAGGCGCCACTTGGGATCGGTTCCATACAGGGCCTGCCCAGGCGTGACGAGGTGCGTGTCCGTGAGGTGGATGAACTTGAGCATGGCATCAGCCCTTGCGGGGAATCAGGCCCTGGACATCAGCGACCATCTTCGTGAGGACCTCGCCCGGTGCTCCCCGCTTGGCCACGACCGTTTGCAGGTGGTCGTTGATCACGTCGGTGATGCGCAGCGCGTTCTGGCCGGGGAAGGCAAACCAGCCGGTGATCACGTCCTGTTGACGGATGGACACCAGATGGTTCGGGTTCTGCGCGTAGAAATCCGCGAGCATGTCCTTGTTCTGTGCCGGCAGGGTGGTGGCTGGCATGTAGCCCGTGGCGCGCACCATCATGGTGGCCCCTACCGGCCCGCAGGCGAACTTAATGAACTCCCAAGCCGCCTTCTGACGCACCGGATCCTTGGCGAACATCATGGCCACATTGCCGCCTGCCGGCAGCCGAGCAGTGGGCGATGACAATGGATAACGCGCGCACACGAGCGGAAAGCGACCGCCAATTTCGCGGTTGTAGCGGCCGAGCTGCGCAGTGGATTGCATCGAGATGCCCAGGCGGCCTGCGAAGAAGTCCTGGAACGCGGTGTCGGGTCGGATATCGGGCATGCGTCCATCGTCAACGAATCGGCGCAAAACTCCCATGGACCTCTGGCCGGGGACTTCACCAAAGGCCACGTTGCCTTCATCCGCATTCAACATCGAGCCGCCGTGACTGAACACGAGCCCTTGCCATGACCAGTTGCCGGTGATCGTCCAGTCGAAGAACATCCCGGTGCGGGTCTTTCCCGGGTCGTGCATGGCCGCAGCAAGCTTGATCACTTCGTCCCAGCTGGTCGGCAGTTTGTCGGGGTTGCCACCGGCCTCCTTCACCAAGTTGGCGTTGAAGTAAAGGATGGGCGTGGACAGCGCAAAGCCGATGCCCGTTTGGGAAGCGCCGACCTGTCCAAGGGACAGTAGCGACTGCGAAAAGCCGAGTTCTCTGGTCTTGTCGTCCGCGGCCATGAAGGGCTTGAGATCGACGGGGATCCTGCGTTCCGCCAGGGTGCGCTGACGGTTCAGGCCGTGAAAGGCGATGTCGGGCAGTGTGTTCGTGACGGCGTCGCGAAGGTTGCGTTGCATGATCTCTTCGTAGCCGTTCTCCGGTGCGCGCAGCACGATGCGGATGGTCGGGTTGCGGGCCATGAACTCCTTGGCCAGCGACTCCATCAGTTCCTTGAAGAGGACAGGAATCGAATAAGCCACGCTGAGTTCGATGGGAGCACTCTGGCTGCGTACGATGGCAGGCATGGCCAGCAGGCTGGCAGCAGCCGCGAACTGGCGGCGGGTCGGGCGAAATGGAAGCAAAGTCATGGTGGGCTCCTGGGCCAGTGAGAAGGAGGGCGTCTACTGAAGCGAAGAAGGCGTTACTTGACGGAAGTCATCGTCACGCCGTCGATGAACCAGCGCTGCGCCAGCAGAAAGGCGAGCGCCAGGGGAAGGGTGATCACGGTGGCTGCGGCCATCAGCGGGCCATAGTTGGTACCGGCCTCTGCATTGGCAAAAAACACAACGCCCAGCGGCGGTGTCGCGAGAGTCTGCGTCTGCACCACCAATAGCGGCCAGAAGAACTCGTTCCAGTTCCACACCAGCGACAACAGCCCAAAGGCGACCAACGCTGGCAATGCCGTCGGCAGCATGATTCGCCAGACGATCGCAAACTCACCTAATCCGTCTAGTCGGGCGGCGCTGATCAGATCATCTGGCACTGTGCGGAAGAACTGACGCATCAGGAAGATGCCGAAAACCGAGATCGTCGAAGGCAGGATGAGCGCGGCATAGCTGTCCAGCAGCCCCAGTTTCCACAGCCCAATGTACAGCGGGATGGCAGGTACCTGCGGCGGGACGAGCAATGCCAGCAGCACAAACAGGAAGGTCGTTTCGCGCCCGCGCCAGCGCAGCTTTGCCAGTGCGTAGGCGCAGGGCAATGCCACCAAGGCCTGTGCGGCAAAGATGCAGGCTGTGACGATCAGCCCGTTGAACAGATAGCGCCCCAAAGGTTGCTTGGCAAACGCTTCACGGTAGTTCTGGATCACATGCCACTGGTCTGGAATCAAGCGAAACTCGGGTGCGAAGATCTCGCCAGGGGGCTTGAGGCTGATGGAGATCATCAGGACAAAAGGCAGCACCATCAGCAACGCGCCCGCACCCAAGGTGAGGTGTCGGAACAAGCGAAACCAGGGCGACCTTTGCCTTCGCATCGTTCACCTCACGCGTAGTGCGCGCGCTTGTCGAGCAGTTGCGTCTGCAACCAGGTCAACAGCAACACAAATGCCAGGAAGATGCAGGTCAACGCCGCAGCGTAGGCCGAGCGCAGGAAGGAGAACCCTTCCTGGTACATCTGGTACAGCAGCACTGAGGTTGCCTTGTTGGGACCACCGTCGGTCAGTACGGCTACGGTGTCGAAGACCTGGAACGAACGGATGGCGGTGATCGTGACCACAAACACCATGGCGGGGCCGAGCATCGGCCAGGTGACTCGACGAAACCGCTCCCAGGCGCTGTCCGCTCCGTCAACGGCGGCGGCCTCGTACAGGTCTTGGGGGATCGCCTTCAGGCCGGCCAGGAACAACACCATGTTCAAGCCGACTGCTTGCCAGATCCCGATAACGCCAAGGGCGTACAGCGCGGTGTCGGGGTTCTTCAACCAGTCCGTGGTGGGCAGTCCGACCGCAGCGAATGCCTGGTTCACCAGTCCCGCGGTCGGATGGAAGGCAAACTGGAAGACCAAGGCCATCGCCAGCAACGTCGCCGTCACCGGCAGAAAGAACAGCGTGCGGTACAAGCCCTTGAATGCGTTTCCAGCCTCGATCAACAGGGCCACGCCAAGGCCCAGGAAAACGGCGGAAGGCACACTGAAGCCCACATAGACCAGCGTGTTGCGCAGGCTGGTCCAGAAGACGCGGTCGCCCCACAACTCAATGTAGTTGGCCCAGCCGACCCAGGCCATCGCCGGAGCGCCAAAAGTCCAGTCGGTGAGCGACAGCAGGATCACGACAACGGCTGGACCCAGCAACATCAGCCACATGAGCGCCACGGCCGGCCAGGCCAGCACCCACGCGGCCACAGCCTCGGCCTGGGCCCCGGCACGGGCGCGCCGTCCCGACGACCGCGCCAGGGTCGGTAGTGCGGCGGCCTCAGACATGGCCTGCCAGACCGTCGCCAGCGCGCTTCTTGACTTCACTGGGGATGTCGGGTTCCAACCCGATCCGTCGGCCTGCGGCATCGAAGGCCAGCACCAGCGCGGCATCGACTGCCAAGGTCACCGGCTCTGTCAGCCGCAAAGCACGTGCCCGGCTGGGCTCGACACGGGCGATCATTGGCTCCGCCTGGTGCGGCACCGTCACATGCACCAGCGTCTCGGAGCCCAGGGACTCCAAGTGGCGAACCGAAGCACTCACCAAGCCGTCATGGCGCCCGTAAGTCGCCGAAAGGGCCGCCGTACCAGCGTGCAGGCGCCATGCTTCTGGGCGTACAGCGATATCAATCTTGCTGCCAACCTCCGCCGCAACGCGCAGAGGCCAAACGGCCCCGCCGACGTGCACGCGTCGCTCGCGTACCTCGGCCGCCAGCACATTGATCTTGGGCGTTCCGATGAACTCGGCAACGCGCAGGTCGAGTGGATCGTCGTAGATCTCTTGCGGCGTACCGAGTTGAAGGATACGGCCGCCCATCATCAGCGCCACGCGGTCCGACATGGTCATCGCCTCAACCTGGTCGTGCGTCACGTAAACGAACGTCGCGCCCAGCCTGCGGTGGAGGTCGGCGATCTCGGCGCGCGTGTCCACACGCAACTTGGCGTCGAGGTTGGACAGCGGTTCGTCCATGAGAAATACCTTGGGCCGGCGCACCATGGCACGGCCCAAGGCCACTCGCTGGCGCTGTCCGCCCGAAAGCTGGGCAGGCCGCCGATGCAGCATCTGGCCCAGCCCGACAGACTCTGCGACTTGCTCGACAGCGATATCGATCTCCCGACGCCGCGCGCGCGCGCCCGGCCACCAAGGGCCGATGAGCGGCAGCCGCTGAAGGCGGCTGAGTTGCCGCATCACGAGCGGCAACGCCAAGTTCTGGGCTACCGTCATGTACGGGTACAGCGCGTAGCTTTGGAATACCATGGCCACGTCGCGCTGTTTGGGTGGCAGGTCGTCGACCAAAGCACCGTCGATCTCGACCTGACCTTCTTCAGCGTGATCGAGTCCGGCGATGATTCGAAGCAGGGTCGTCTTTCCGCACCCGGACGGCCCCACCAAGGTGAGGAACTCGCCGTCGCGGATGTCGAGATCGACGCCGTCGAGAACGCGCGTCGAACCGAAGCTTCGACTGATCTGGTGCAGGCGCAAGGCAGCCATGGCTTCAGGCGGCGGCGTTGGCAAGTACGTCGGGCGACGGCTTTCGACGATCAGGCGGCGTTTCCGGGACGCTTGCGTCGCCTTGACTGTCTTGACCATACAGTGCCTGCTCGGCAGCGAGGTCGATGGAGCTTGGCGCGCCGTCGAAGACAATGCTCCCGGCCTTGATGCCAATGAGCCGATCAGCGAACTCGCGCGCCAGCCCAACCTGATGCAAGCTGCACAGCACGGCAATACCCTGGTCGCGCGCCACACTTCGCAGCGTGGCCAGCACGTGGCGCGCGGATTCAGGATCCAGACTCGCCACAGGCTCGTCGGCAAGGACAACGCTGCCCTCTTGCGCCAACACTCGTGCGATAGCCACACGCTGTTGTTGGCCCCCTGACAGTGCGTCGGCTCGCAAATAAGCCTTGTCGAGCAGTCCCACGCGATCCAGGCAGGTCAGTGCGGCCTGCCGATCTGCCGCAGAGAAGCGGCGCCCAAGCACCCGCCACGTGGGCATACCGGCCAGCCGCCCGGTCAGCACATTGTTCATGGCCGACAAGCGACCGATGAGGTTGTGCTGCTGGAAGATCAGGCCGATCGAGCGCCGGGCGTGGCGTAACGCCGCGCCGGACAGGTTCTGCAGGGCCTGCCCATGCACTTCGATGTCCCCTTCATCAACATGCGCCAGCTTGGTGAGGCAACGAAAGACGGTGGACTTGCCAGCGCCGCTCGGGCCGAGCAAGGCGACAAACTCACCGGGGCCGACCGAGAAGCTGACGTCGTTGAGCGCGCGTACGGACGCGTAGGCCTTGCTCACGTGGCGCAGTACCAGCGGTGCGTTCATACGAGTCGCCGCCGTAACAAGGCGCTGAGCTGGTCGATCAGCGTGACCATCAGCAGGACGGCAGCCGTCAGGGTGAACAAACGCTGGAAGTCCAGCAGGTCTATGGCGGCCTTGATCTCGATGCCGATACCGCCGGCGCCCACGATACCCAGCACGGTGGAGGTGCGTACATTGGCTTCCCAGACATACAGCGACACCGATGCCAAATTCGGCAATGCCGCCGGCAGTACGGCATGCGACATCACCTTGGCGGGCGAAGCGCCGCTCATGGCCGCGGCATCCAGCGGTGCGCGCGGCAGCGTCTCGATAGCCTCGCTGTTGAGCTTGATGAGCACGCCCAGCGAGTGCACAACCATGCCCAGCACGCCGGCAAAGGGACCCAGACCCACTGCCGCCACGAACAGGATCGCGAACACGACCGTGTCGATACCACGACAGGCGTTGGCGAACCAGCGCAGCGGTATGGCCAGCCACTGCGCCGGCGCGGTGTTGTGGGCCACGAGCATCGCCAACGGCGCCGCCAGAAGGGCTGCAAACAGTGTGCCGGCCGTAGCAATGGCCACCGTCTCGAAAGCCCGGTAGGCGATGACGTCCAACTCTTGCGTGTACGGCGGCCAGGCGGTCGAGGCCCATTCGAACAGCCGAGGCATACCGCGGACCAATGCCGCAATGTCGACCTGCGCAACTACCAAGCAAGTGATCACGAATGTCAATCCGGCGACTGCAACCGCAAGCTGCTGCCAGGGGCCCCGGCGCCGCCAGTCGATGGCAGGCTCAAGGTAGCCACCCGCCGGCAAGCGGATGGGAGTGACTGCGGTGGGCACGATCAGCCCTTGAGCACGCCCACTTCACGCCCCATCTTCTCGAGCTTGGCGTAGGGTTCGTGCGTGGTCGGCACGAAGCCGGTGTACGGCCATGGCAGCATCTCCTGAGCCCTGGATTCAGGAATGGAAGCCAGGGCCACCTGCAGGCGTGAGGCCAGTTGCGGGTCGAATCCGCGGCGCACAACAACCGGCTCATTGGGCAGCGGCTCGGACTCCCAGACGATGCGGTTTGCGTCGGGCTTGAGCTGGCCATTGCGGAGCATGGTGTTGCGATGAGTGTCCCAACCGGTGGCCAGGTCCACCTGCCCCCCGACGGTGGCCATCTGCGCAGCTGCAGCGCTCGCACCTTCGGCGTATTTGCCGAAGTGTGTCTTGGGGTCAATGCCGCGAGAACGCATGAAGTGCGTCGGCACCAGCCATCCCGAGGTTGACCCGACGTCAAGCATCTGCATCGACAGACCCTTGGCGTCTTCCGGAAAGCGCTTGACCTCCACGTCGGGCCGGGCCACCACGATGGCCTTGTAGTAGTTGCGGCCTTGAATGAGCAGCATGGCGATCGCCTGGGCGTCACCCTTCTGCTTGGCCAGCACGTAGCCCCAGGGGCCCATTTGCGCCACATCGATCTGCTGGCTGGCCAGTGCCACCGATATGCCGGCCCAGTCGTTGGCCACCGTCAGCTCGATATCGGCACCGATCTGGTCACCTACCAACTTGTAGACCGGCTCCCAAACCCGTTTGGTGTCAGCCTGGGTCGGCTGCTGCGGTCCGAGCCCCACCTTGAGCAGCGGCCGCTTGGCCTGGGCGCGAACGATCGCCGGTGCGGCCAGCGCACTGGATGCCACGGCGGCGGTAGCAAGGACGATTCGGCGACGGGTGTTCATAGGTGACTCCTGACTGTGGGATGCTTGCAGGTTAGGGCCCACAGATGTCGACGTAATTAAAAAAACCGTCACGGTTTTCGTACAAGCTATAGACCATGTCGATACCCGAGCTGTCTCTGGCCCAACTGAAAGCGTTCGACGCCACGGCACGTCTGGGCAGCATGTCGGCCGCGGCGCGCGCCCTCGGTCTGACGCAGCCTACGGTGTCAGCCCACATCGCGCGACTTGAGGAGCACCACGGACTGGAACTGTTCTTCAGACGTGGGCAGCGTGTCGAACTCACCGACTTGGGCCGCGTGCTGTACGACACCACGAAACGGATCTTCCGAGCTGAAGAAGACGCCTGGGCGCTGTTGGCAAGTGCCCGCAACCACTACCGTGGTCGGCTCAGCGTGTGTGCCGTAGGCCCGTACAACGTGACGCCGATGCTCAAGCGCTTTCGGGCGCGCTGGCCCTTGGTCGACCTGGCAGTGAGCCTGGGGGACTCGCGCCAGATCGTTGATCAGGTCCTGGACTACCAGGGCGATCTCGGCGTGCTCGTCCACGCGGTGGACGACCCGCGCATCCACTGCGTCCCGTTCCGCCGACAGCCGCTGGTGGTGTTCGCGAGGCACGATCACCCACTAGCCGAACGAAAGGGCCTTCGGCTCAATGACCTGGCCAACCAGGAGTTCGTGTTGCGCGAGATCGGGTCGACCACACGCAGGGTATTCGAGCAGCGATTGGCCAGCGTAGGTGTCCGGGTACGCTGTGCCGTGGAGATCGGCAGCCGGGAAGCCTTGCGTGAAGCGGTCGCAGAGGGGCTAGGGCTGGGCGTGGTGGCCGAGCCCGCCTACGTGCCCGACACACGTCTCACGCGGCTCGATGTTGTCGACCTCGAGGCTTGCACACATGTGCATGTCATCTGCCTCACGGATCGCAGAGCGGTGCCGTTGATCGTCGGGTTCCTGTCGATCGTTGACGAGCTCGTCAGCGAGATGCGCGAACGCGCCTGATAAACCAAGCCCACTGGAGCGAGCGATACGGGCACAGGGCTCGCGCGACTTGGGATGCTCCCCGTGATCAGCCGCCGCAGCCGTCTGATGGCTGCCTTGGGCACAGACTACATGCTGACGAGCAGCGCCTTCGCGCAGGGGCTCGTCGGCCTGTGCATGGCCCTCGATATGACATGTTCAGGCTGTGCAGCCAGCAGCTTGTCGCGCCCGCACTGGCTAAAGCGCTGCCTCAGAAGCCAGGGCCGCACCTGCGGCGCCGCCTTCACGCCCCCTCACCCCCCTGCCCCGGCCGCTTCAACACCAGCGTGAGGATGTCGTAGCTGGCCACCAGCTCACCGTCCTGGTTGGTCACCTGCACGTCCCAGGCCACCACGCCTTGCGGGGGCTGACCCTTGCGGGCGGGCTTGTCGGTCTTGCGCTTGCAGGTCAGGCGCGCCCGGATGGTGTCGCCAATACCCACGGGCTTGACGAAGCGCAAGGTGTCCAGTCCGTAGTTGGCCAGCACCGGGCCTGGCGAGGGCGAGACGAACAGGCCCGCCGCGGCCGACAGCACGAAATAGCCGTGGGCGATGCGCTTGCCGAAGGGGCTTTCCTTGGCTGCGATCTCGTCGAAGTGCATGTAGAAGTAGTCGCCCGAGATACCGCCGAAGGCCACGATGTCGGCCTCACTCACCGTGCGCCGGTGCGTGAGCAGGCTGTCGCCGATGGCCAGGTCGCCGTACCACTTGCGGAAGGGGTGGACTTCGCTCTCCTGCACGGCTGCCCCGCGCACGTACTCGCCCGTCACTGCGGCGAGCATGGTGGGCGAGCCCTGCACCGCCGCGCGCTGCAGGTAGTGCTTGACGGCGCGCACGCCGCCGAGTTCCTCGCCCCCGCCGGCGCGGCCCGGGCCGCCGTGCTTGAGTTGGGGCAGCGGGGAACCGTGGCCGGTGGACTCCGGCGCAGCCTGCGGGTCCAGGATGTGCACGCGACCGTGCAGCGCCGCCATCTGCGGCACCACCTGCGCAGCCACCGCCGGGCTGCGCGTGACCAGCGTGGCCACCAGGCTGCCGCGCCCACGCGCGGCCAGGGCCACGGCCTCGTCCAGTTCGTCGTAGGGCATCAACGTGCTCACGGGGCCGAAGGCCTCCACGTCGTGCACGGCGCCGTTCGCCCACCCATCGCGGCACAGCAGCAGCGTGGGGCTGAAGAACGCACCCTCGGCCACGCCCTTGCCGACGGGCGAGAAAGCGGCGCCCAGGCCCCTGCCGACACCGGCACCGAACACCACCTCGTTGCCACGCGACAGCAGCGCCACGCGCTCGGCCACGTCGGCCTGTTGCGCCCTGGAGGCCAGCGCGCCCATCTTCACGCTCTCCACGGCCGGGTCGCCCACCACGGTCTTGACCAAGCGCGCGGCGAGTCTTTCCGCCACGGCGTCCAGGTGCCGGCGCGGCACGATGGCGCGGCGGATGGCGGTGCATTTCTGCCCGGCCTTGGCCGTCATCTCGCGCGCCACCTCCTTCACGAACAAATCGAAGGCCTCGTCATCAGGCCCCACCTCGGGCGCCAGCACCGCGCAGTTCAGCGAATCCGCCTCGGCATTGAAGGGGATGGAGCGCGCCACCAGGTTGGGGTGCACACGCAGGCGCGCGGCAGTGTCGGCCGAGCCGGTGAAGGTGACCACATCAGGCTCGGTCAGCCGGTCCAGCAGGTCCCCCGTGCCGCCGATGACGAGTTGCAGGCTGCCCGGGGGCAGCAGGCCGGAGTCGTGGATCATGCGCACCACCGCTTCGGTAAGGTAGCTGGTGGCGGTGGCCGGCTTGCCGATGCAGGGCATGCCCGCCAGGAAGCTGGGCGCAAACTTTTCCAGCAAGCCCCAGATGGGGAAGTTGAAGGCGTTGATGTGCACCGCCACCCCGCGCCGGGGCACCAGAATGTGCGTGCCGGCGAACACCCCCGTCTTGCCCAGCGGCATCGCCGGGCCCTCGTGCACCACGTTGCCCGAGGGCAGGTCGCCCGCGCCCACGCCGGCATAGGCGAAGAGCGTGCCCGCGCCGCCCTCGATGTCGATCCAGCTGTCGGCGCGCGTGGCGCCGGTGTGGCGCGACAGGGTATAGAGCGCCTCCTTGCGCTCCAGCAGGTACGCCGCCAGCGCCTTCAGCAGGCCGGCGCGCTGCTGGAAGTCCAGCTTCAGCAGGGCGGGCACGCCCACCGTCCGGGCGTGGTGCAGGGCCTCGGCGAAATCGAGCGTCTCGGCATGGGTGTGGGCGACTGCGCTGCCGTCGATGGCACTGCGCAGCAGGCTGGCGGCTTGGGCGCCAACCCAGCGGTCGGCGATAAGGCTCTGAAGGATGGGGACAGTCATGATGCGAGGGCCTGGCGGGAAGACAAGGGGGCTCACGGTCGAGGCTTTTGCCTGAGGGTGAGCGGACGCAGCCGATTGTCACGAATGCGCGCGGCACCCCCTGATCCGGCCGGTGCAGCACCAAGCAGGCCGCACAATCCATCGCTGCAGCGGCCTCGATGAGCACAGGCCCTGTCCGACGACCGCACTGGGAAACAACCACATGAGCCTGGGCCAGGCGACCCGAGAAGTGCTGGCGTGCGAGTGGAAGCTCTTGCGCGCCCACCGCAAGCTCGCCCTCGCGTTCCTGGGCGTCCTGTTCGTGCCTGCCGTTTATGCGTGGATCTATCTGTTCGCCATGTGGGATCCGGCGTCCCACACGCGGGACCTGCCCGCCGGTCTGGTGAACCTGGACCAAGGCGCCCAGTACCGCAAGCAAACCCTGAATCTCGGCCAGGAGGTGCTGGCTGCCATCGAGGCGCAACAGCAGTTTGCGTACCGCCGCTATGAAGACCCCCAGCAAGCCCGTCAGGACGTGCGTCAAGGCCGCCTGGCCTTCATGCTGGAGATCCCGGCGGACTTCAGCCAGCGGGCCCTGCCCGGACAGACGCCCGGCGCAGCCAAGCTCACCCTCTACACCAGCGAGGGCAACAACTACGCCAGTGCCAGCTTCGCCCGCCGCTTTGCGCCCGAGGTGGCCCAGCGCGTGAACACCATGCTGGCCGAGGCGAGGTGGGACCTGGTGCTGTCCAGCGCGGCGGGCTCCCAGC
The DNA here is from genome assembly GCA_044372085.1 of Rubrivivax sp. Lineage (GTDB taxonomy): Bacteria > Pseudomonadota > Gammaproteobacteria > Burkholderiales > Burkholderiaceae_C > Rubrivivax. Next base: position 14,668 of record JBILSM010000018.1, on the reverse strand, counting down.
GCAGCCTGGACAGCCTGCGCTCGGCCTTGGGTGAACTGCACAAGGGTGCCTCTGAACTGCAGTCAGGCCTGAACCGGGCCCGGGAGGGCGGCCGGCAGGCCGCGCTCGCCAGCGACTCGGCCCTCGAGTCGGCCCAGCGACTGCGGGCGGGAGCCGCCCAGGTGGCGGAAGGCTCACAGCAGCTCGGGGGCGGCGTGCGCCAGATGGGCGCTTCCCTGCGGGCGCTCGAGGCCCGCATACCGCCCGAGTCCGAGCTGACAGCCCTGCGCCAGGGCGCGCGAACACTGGCCGATGGACAACAGGAGATGCTGCGCGGGCTCGACGCCTTGGGCACGGGCACGCAGCAACTCGAGGCCGGCCTGGTGCAGCTGCGCACGGCCGTCGACGAGATCCCCCTTTTTGGGGGTTCGGTGGCCGAAGGCATCGCCCCGATCACGGCGGGAGCGCGGGAACTCGGCGCGGGTGTGAACCGCGCACGGGAAGCCCAGGCCAGGTTGCTGCAGGGCACCCAGCGCCTGCAGGAAGGCGTGGGCGCGTTGGCCGACGGCACGGCACGGGCCAGGTCGGCCGTGAACACCATGCAGGCGCGCCTGCCAGAGGAGGCCCGTCTGGACCGCTTGACAGAAGGTTCTCGCGAGGTGGTCAACGGGCACGAGGCCCTGCTGGGCGGCCTGCGCCAGATGGGGTCCGGCACCCAGGCCTTGAACAGCGGCCTGTCCGGGCTGGTGGACGGCGTCGGGCGGCTGGACACGGGACTGGAGTTGCTGCGCCGATCCCTGCCCACTGACGTGGACCGCCCTGAGGGCAACGCGCAGGGCCTGGCCCTGTCGGTCGAGCCGCTGATCGAGGTGGTCGCACCCGTGCCCAACCAGGGCAGTGCCCTGGTGCCGAACTTCGTTCCGCTGGCGCTGTGGGTGGGCGCCGTGATGATCGCCTTCCTCGTCCACCTGCGCCGCGTGCCCGAACAGCTGGGCGGGCACCCTCGGCTGGCCTTGGCCGCGGGCAAGCTGCTGCTGCCGCTGGGCGTGGTGCTGCTGCAGTCCATGGCCATGCTGGCCCTGCTCGTCTGGGTGCTCAAGGTGCCGATGCCACAGCCCGGGCTGCTCGCACTGACCCTCGCCACCACCTCCGTGGCCTTCCTGGCCATCGTGTGGGCGCTCGTGCGGGTGATGGGCGACCTGGGCAAGGTGGTCGCGGTTCTGCTGTTGATCGTGCAGGTCTCGGCGGCGGGGGCGCTGGTGCCCATCGAACTCAGCGACGAGAGCTTCCAGGCCCTCCACCCCTACCTGCCGCTGACCTGGGTGGTCCAGACCTTCAGGGCGACGCTCTTTGGCGCTTACGACGGACAGTTCTGGCCGACCTATGCCTTCGTGGCCTGGACAGCCATCGTCGGGCTGGCCATCGGGGCGCTGGTCGGACGGTGGCGCACGGTGCCCGCAAGCCAATGGCGACCACCCCTGGACATCGAGTAGTCATCGAGCCCACGCGGTGACAGGGCTTCCGGGCAGCCGCGATACTTCAGCCATGACGACACGCCACCCCACCAGCCGCCGCGGGCTCCTGATCGCGGCCGGATCCTCCGCGCTGACCTCCCTCTGGATCAGTGGCACAGGAAGCGCGCTGGCGCAGACCTCACCTCAGGCAGGCAGCGCGCCGATACGCCTCATCGTCCCCTTCACCCCTGGCACCGGCATCGACCTCATCGCCCGCACCGTCGGCCCGAAGCTCTCGGAACGCCTGGGACGACCGGTGGTCGTGGACAACCGGCCGGGTGCCTCCGGCAACACCGGCACAGAGGCCGTGGTACGCGCTGCCCCGGACGGCTCTACGCTGCTGGTCAGCGTGAACACGCTGGTGATGAACCGCAGCCTGTATCCCACCCTGTCCTGGGACCCGGTGCGAGACCTGACACCCATCACCCTCACCAGCTGGGGCCAGCTGCTGCTGGTGGCGCACCCCAAGACGGGCTGGCGCACCGCGCGTGAACTGTTGGACGCCGCCCGCAAGCAACCCGGGCGGCTGAACTACGCCTCGCCCGGAGTGGGCACGCCACACCACCTGTCGATGGAGCTGCTGAAGAACACAACCGGCACCTTCATCACCCACATCCCCTACCGCGGCACCGGCCCCGCCGTGACCGATCTGCTGGGCGGCCAGGTGGAGACCATGTTCCTGCCCATCCACGTGGCGCTGCCGCACGTCAGGGCGGGCAAGCTGCTGGCACTGGGCATCGGCAGCGACAAGCGCCACCCGCTGCTGCCCGATCTGCCCACCCTGGCCGAGGCCGGCGTGGGGCAGGTGAATGTGGACATGTGGTACGGCATCTTCGCGCCCAAGGGCACGCCGCCCGCGCTGGTGGCCCAGCTCAACCGCGAGATCCAGCAGATCCTGGCCAGTGAGGACGCCAAGCGCGCCTTCTCCACCCAGGGGATGGATCCGGCCACCAGCACGCCGGAGGCCTTCGGCCAGCTCGTGGAGCGAGATGCGGCCCGGTGGGCACAACTGATCAAGGCGCGCCAGATCACGGCCGACTGAACTTCGCAGACACAAGATCTCTGAAGGGTCTCAGCCCTCCAGCCCAAGCGATTCAGGGACACATCATGGACATTGCCATCATCGGGGGCGGCATCGCCGGCCTGGCCTTCGCCCTGGCGCTGCACCAGCGCGGCCTGCACTGCACCGTGTATGAGGGTGTGCGGGAAGTACGCGAGGTGGGGGTGGGCATCACGCTGCTGCCCCACGCCATGCGCGAGCTCACGGCCCTGGGTCTGCTGGACGAGATCCGCGCCGTGGCCATCGAGAACGAGGAAAGCGTCTTCTACAACCGCTGGGGCCAGTACATCTACCGCGAGCCGCGCGGCCGGCACGCCGGCCACGAGCACCCGGAGTTCGGCATCCACCGCGGCAAGCTGCACGGCATCCTGCACCGGGCGGCGCTGCAACGCCTGGGCCCGCAGCGCGTACTCACAGGCCACCGCTGCGAAGGCGTGCTGATCGAAGACGAGGGCGTGACGTTGCGCTTCGCCGAGTCGCCCGGCGGCTCTGTAGCGCCCGGCCCGGTGCGCGCCGACATCGCCGTGGCCTGCGATGGTGTGCACTCGGCCGTGCGCCGCCAGCTCCACCCCACCGACCGGCTGTGCTTTGCCGGCATCAACACCTGGCGCGGCACCACCGTGCACCGGCCCATCCTCAGCGGCCGCAGCTACCTGCGCGTGGGCTCGATTGCCACCGGCAAGATGGTCATCTACCCCATCGTCGACAACGTCGATGGCCAGGGCAACCAGCTCATCAACTGGGTGGCGGAGATCGGGCGCGAAGGCTCGGCCATGAACGACTGGAATCAGCCCGGGCGACTGGAAGACTTCCTGCCCACCTTCGAGCGCTGGCGCTTTGATTGGCTGGACGTGCCAGCGCTGATCAGTGGCGCGCAGGCGATCTTCGAGTACCCGATGGTGGACCGCGACCCCCTGCCCTTCTGGGGCCAGGGCCGGGTGACGCTGATGGGTGACGCCGCCCACCCCATGTACCCACGTGGCTCCAACGGCTCGGCACAGGCGCTGCTGGACGCCCGCACGCTGGCCGATGAGCTGGCGGCCAGCGTCACCGCAGGTACTCCACCGCAGCAAGCGCTGCGCCGCTACGAAGACCAGCGTCTGCCGGCCACCGCGCGCGTCGTGCAGACCAACCGCACCCTGCCGCCCGACGCCATCATCATGAAGGCCGACGAGTTGAGTGGTGGCCAGCCCTTCGGCCACATCGACGATCTCATCAGCGCCGAAGAGCTGCGCGCGATCTCGCGCAACTACCAGCAGGTGGCGGGGTTTGCGTTGAAGAACTGAGGGCCGGCTCAGACCCTCCCGCGCTCAGGCAGACGCCAACCGAAAGTCCATGCGCATCACCGGCACCGCGGGCCCTGGCAGGCTCAGGCGCTGCGCAGCCACCGGGTCTTGCTCATCGGCGTAGCGGCCGATCAGCGCCTCGCGCACGCCAAACACCGCATCACGCTCCAGGTAAGGGTCTTCGGCATCGAAGATCTCGGTCACCAGCGTGCGGTGACCGGGTGCGGACACGATGACGTGGAAGTGCGCCGGGCGCCAGGAGCCGCGGCCCGCAGGCTGCACCAGGTCCACCCAGGCCGGGCCATCGGTGGGGATCTGGTACGGCACCGGGCGGATGGTGGCGATCTCGTAAGCCCCTTGCGCATCCACGCGCAACTGGCAACGCAGGTTGTCGCGCGGCTGGGCCGGGTCCAGCTGCCAGTACAGGCCGTTGGCGGCGTTCTGCCAGAAATCCAGCACCGCCTCTTTCAAGGGCTGCCCCTCAGCGCCCGTGACACGCCCGCGCAGCAAGATGCGTTCACCCGCGTTGTCGCCGATCAGGTTCGCGGGGTTGTCTTTCCAGGGCGATCCCACGGTGTGGAAAGGTCCGAGCACGCTGCCGGGCGTGGCCTGCGGGTGCGAACCCAGCAAGTCCACCAGGCTGGACAGGCCGGTGACGTCCGACAGCAGTGAGAACTCGCTGCGTTCGGCACTGGAGATGTCCCCTACACGGTGCAGGAAGGCCATGGCCGCGCGCCACTCGGCGTGGCTGAGCTTCACCTCGCGGGCGTAGGCGTGCAGATGGCGCACCAGGGCCTGCACCAGCTCACGCTGACGTGCATCGGGCAGGCCAGCGAAGCTGTCGACGGCCGCAGCCGTGATGTTGTCCAGGGTCAGGTTGCGCAAGATGAGTCCGGATGCTGAAGGGTCGAAAAAGGTGGCGCGGAGCGGGCCAGGGGCTCAGCCACTCAATCCGCCTTGAGGCCGTTGTCCTTGACCACCTTGCCCCACTTCGCCACTTCCGCCTCCAGGTAGCGGCGCAGGGTGGCGCGGTCCATCGGCTGGCCGTCCAGCGACAGCGCAGCAAAGCGCTCCTTCACGGCGTCGGCCGCCAGGGCCTTGCCGATCTCGGCGTTCAGGCGCTCCAGCACCTCGGCCGGCACTCTGGCGGGCGCGAACACGGCAAACCAGGTGTTGGCCTCGAAGCCGAGATAGCCCAGCTCGGCCACCGTGGGCACGTCCGGCAGTGCCGGGCTGCGCTTGAGCGACATCACCGCAATCGGTCGCACCTTGCCGGCCTTGGCATGGGGCACCGCCGGCGGCATGGAGGTGCTGGCAATGGGCACCTGCCCGCTGAGCGCCGCCTGCGTGGCCGCGGCGGGCTGGAAAGGCACGTGCGTGACGTCCACCTTGGCCAGGGTGCGGAACAGCAGCTCGGCCCCCAGGTGCGTGGTGGTGCCGTTGCCGGACGAGGCGTAAGACATCTTGCCGCCGCGGGCCAGGGCCAGCAGCTCCGACAGGTTGTTGGCCTTCACGTCAGGGTGCACGTAGAGCATGTTGGGCGTGACCCCGGTCATCGCCACGGGCTGCAGATCGCGCAGCGCGTCGTAGCCGGCGTTGGCGAACAGCGACGGGTTCACCGAGTAGGCCACGCTGTGCATCAACAGGGTGTAGCCATCGGCCGGTGCGTTCATCACCTGCTGCGTGGCGATGTTGCCGCCCGCGCCGGGCTTGTTCTCGATGATCACGTTCTGGCCCATCTGCGCGGTGAGCTGCGGGCCCAGCAGACGCGCGATGATGTCGGTCGAGCTGCCCGGGGCGAAGGCGACCACGATGCGGATGGGCTTGTCAGGCCAGGCGGCGTGGGCCTGGCCCCACCAGCCAAGGGCTGCGGTCAGCAGGCAGATCAACCGGGTCTTCATCACAAGCGGGCTCCTGTTCGGTGTGCTCGGGTCCTGCGGGCGACGGTGTTGCCAACCCCGCCGCCTGATTGGAAGCCAGGTGCCGGCGCAGCGGCAGGGGGAATTCCCCAGGGCTGCGGACCCCTTCGCCGCCTGGCGCATCTCCCGCTTGCGCGTCTCACCCCGGACGCGGCTTGACCCGGCTGCCCTCGGCCACCGTCGGCGGCGGGTAGGCGATGACCACCTCGCCCGGCACCAACCCGGAGCGCACCCAGGCCAGGCTGCCGTTGCGCGCCACCACCTGCACCGCACGCAGACGCGCACGACCGCCTTCGATGACGAACACGCCCATCGTGTCGGCGGGCTGCGCAGGCCCCGGCCAGGGGAACACGGCGCTCACCGGCACGCGCAGCACGTCGGCCTCCTGCCGGGTCAGGATGCGCACCACCACGCGCCAGCCGTCACCCAGCAGAGCTGCGGGCGCCGCCTCAGCCGGCCCCACACCTGCCGCGGAGGGCACCGGCGTTGGCACCAGATCGATCAGCACGTTCACCCGCTGCTCCTCCACCCCCAGCGCCGACACCTTGGTGAAGGCAGCCGGCTCCACGCGACGCACCTGACCCGCCAGTGAACCTGGCCCGCCCCAGCGCTCGATGCGCACGGGGCTGCCAGGGCGGGCCAGGGCGGCATCGCCGGTCAGCAGTTCGGCCACGATCTCGATGCGCGTGGTGTCGGCCAGGTCCAGCAGCGGTGTGCCGATACCCACCACCCCCTCGCTGGCCTGGTGCACCCGCAGCACCATGCCCGCCACCGGCGCGCGCACGGTGAAGGTGCGGCCGGAGGACGCCGCCGCAGACGACAACTCCAGCGCCACCCGGGTCTGCTGCAGTTCGAAACGCGCCACGCGTTCGCTCTCCACGGCCCCTTCGCGCTCGCGGGTGGCCGCGTCCAGGGCCAGGCGGTCGGCATCCGCCTTGGCCGAGGACACAAAGCCCTGCGCCACGAGCTGCGCGTTGCGCCGCTGCTCGTTCAAGGCCTGGTCCACGCCCACCTGGGCTGCACGCACCCGGGTGCCGGCGCGCTCCAGGGCGGCCTGCGCGGCTGCGGCGCGGGCCTGCTGCTCGCCCCGGCTTCGCTCGTCCAGCAGCGGCGATGGCAGCGGCTCGATCAGCGCCAGGGCCTGCCCTGCCTGCACGGCGTCTCCCTCTCGCAAAGCCATGCGACGAAGCCGTCCGGCGATGGGTGCCGTCACGGCATGGCGTTCCGTCACCCGTGTGCGCCCGTCTTCCTCCACCGCCGTCTCGAAGAGGCCGCGGCGGGCTGCCACGGCCTCCACCTCCACCGCCCGCGGCGCGAAGGCCCAGGCCAGCAGCCCCGCGGCCACCACGCCTGCGCCCACGAGCGCGATCCAGGTGTTGCGCTTCATGCCAAACCTCCTGTTGTCATGCCTGCCGTGCCCCGTTCATTCGCGGACTCACTCCCGGGTCTTGAGCGCCGCCACCATGTCCAGGCGGTCGATGCGCCGGCGCACCACCAGTGCGCTGCCCACACCGGCCAGCACCACGCACACCGCCGCCCAGGCGTAGGTGCGCGGCAGGATCACCACCGGAAAGTGGAACTGGTCGGTCTTCAGCGCCGCCGACAGCAGGTGCACCAGGCCCCAGCCAGCCAGCATGCCCAGCGGCAGGGCCACCGCGATGAGCAGCGCCAGTTCGCCGAGCAGCAGGGCCGAGACTTCGCCCCGGGTGAAGCCCAGCACGCGCAGCGAGGCCAGTTCCCAAGCCCGCTCCGACAGCGCGATGCGCGCGTTGTTGTAGACCACGCCCACGGCGATGACGGCGGCAAACACCGTCATCACCGTGCTCATGATGCGGATGTTGCGCGCCGTGATCTGCTCCATGTTGCGCAGCAGCGTGGCCTTGCTGAAGGCCCCGCCCACGCGCGGCATCTCCCGCGTGGCCTCCAGCAACTCGGCCTCGCGGCCGCGTTCCACGCCCAGCGAGAAGCCGCCAGCCACATCGCCCTCGCCCAGGGCCCGGTTCAGGGCCGTGCGCTCCATCGTCGCGTTCAGGCCCATGGTCTCCTGCACGGTGGCGTCCACCGTCAGCGTCAAGGTGCGCGGCCGGCCCTCCAGCACCTCGGCCTGCACCGAGTCGCCCACCCGCAGGCCCAGCTTGTCGGCCAGGCGGTCGGTGAGCACCAGGCCTTGCCCCGCCAGGCGCACGGCGCGGCCCTGCGCGTCGATCACCTGGTTGAGCTGCGCGTCGGCGTCCAGCCCGCGGATCTGCACCCGCTGGCGGCGCGCGCCGTGCACCAGGTCCACCGCCACCTGGCGCGTGGACTCCACGCGGAACACCCCGGGCGCGCGGGCGAGCGCCTGCGCGGCGGTGTCGTTGGTGGTCTCCAGCATCCACACCTGCACATCGGCGCGCATGGCCACGTTGAACTGCCGCTCGACGATGTGGCCGATGGCGTCACGGAAGAAGTTGCCCAGCACCACGATGGCCACCGCCGCCGCCACCCCGGCCACTGCGAGGCTGCTGCGCCAGGGCCGACGCTCCAGTTGGCGCAGGATCATGCGCAGCGAGGTGGGCAGGCGGGTCAGGCCCGAGCGCTCGAGCAAGGTGCGCCGGTAGTGCGCCGGCGCGGGCGGTCGCATGGCCTCGGCCGGGGCCAGGCGGGCCGTGGCGCGGATGGCGTGCAGCGTGCCCAGCACCGCCGTGGCCACCGTGATGCCGATGGCCAGCAGCACCAGTTCCAGCGGCAGCCGGTGGTCGAAGCTCGGGAAGCGAAAGAACTCGGCGTACAGGCCCGTGAACATCAGCCCCAGGCCCTTGCCCAACGCCACGCCGAGCGCCGAGCCCGCCGCCACCACCAGCAGCACGAAGCCCAGATAGTGGACGGCTAGCGTCCGGTTGGCATAGCCCAGCGCCTTGAGCGCGGCGATCTGCTCACGCTGCGTGGCCACCATCCTGGACACCACCACGTTCAGCAGGAAGGCGGCCACGCCCAGGAAGATGGCCGGCAGCACGGTGCCGATGACGCGCTGTTCGGCGATTTCGTTGTCCAGCATGGCGTGCGAGCTCTGGTGCTCGCGGCCGTGCGGGTCGCGCCCGCCGTAGCGCTGCAAGATGGGCTTGAGCGCGGCGATCACGCGGCGCTCGTCGGCGCCGGGGGCCAGGCGAAAGGACAGGCGGTTGAAGGCGCCCTCCATGTCCCACACCGCGGCCAGCACCTGCGCGTCCACCCAGAACACGCCGAAGCCGCGCGGGTCGGGCATGCCGAACATGCCGGCGAACACGTACTCCGGCGACAGCGCGACGCCGCGCACCACCAGGTCGCGCTGCCGACCGTTGATCACCGCCTGCAAGCGCGCGCCGGGCTTCAGGGCATGCGCCTGGGCAAACGCCTCCGACACCCACGCGGGGATGGCGCCGTCGGGCTGGGTGCGGCCGGGTGTCATGGAGGCGTCGTCGGCCATGCCGCTGCGCAGCACGATGCGGTTGAGCTCGCGCGGCCGTCGCGGGTCGATGCCGATCAACTGGCCCATCAGCGGGTCCGACAGGCCTTCAATGCGCAGCCGCACCGGCCGCTCTACCGTGGCCTGCACCAGGGCCACGCCGGGCACGGCCTGCAGCACCGGCAGCAGCGACAGCGGCGCACGCCGTACCCAGGCGAACACGTCGGCGAACCGGCCCTGCTCGTAGAAGCGGTCGCGCGCCTCCGACAGCGAGGCCACGGCCGACAGCGTGGTGAGGAATCCGGCCACGGCACTGGCCACCACCAGCGCGATGGTCAGCACCTGGCTCCACATGCGCGTCAGGTCGCGCAGCAGCTTGCGGTTCAGGGCCTTCATGGCCAGGCCTTCACCACGCCACCTCGGAGGCGCTGGCGCGCTGCGCGTGCCGCTCTTCGCGCTGGATGCAGCCGTCGCCCAGGTACAGCACCCGGTCGGCCATGCGCGCAATGGCCGCGTTGTGCGTGATCACGACGGCCGTGGTGGCCAGACGCTGGTTGATGTCGGCAATGGCCTCCAGCACGCGCTTGCCGGTAGCGAAGTCCAGCGCGCCCGTGGGCTCGTCGCACAGCAGCACGTCGGGGCGCTTGACGATGGCCCTGGCGATCGCCACGCGCTGCTGTTCGCCGCCCGACAGTTGCGCCGGGAAATGATCCCGCCGCGGCAGCAGGTCCACCAGGCCCAGTGATTCGTCGATGTCCATGGGGTGCTCGGCGATGTCGGTCACCAGGGCCACGTTCTCGCGCACTGTCAGGCTGGGGATCAGGTTGTAGAACTGAAAGACGAAGCCCACGTGATCGCGCCGGTAGCGCGTCAGCGCGGCCTCGTCGGCGCCGTCTAGCCGGTGATCGGCAAACCAGACCTCGCCCGAGGTGGGCACGTCCAGCCCGCCCAGGATGTTCAGAAGCGTGCTCTTGCCGCTGCCCGAGGGGCCCAGCAGCACGACGAACTCGCCCGCAGCGATCTCCAGCGACACATCGCGCAGCGCGACCACCTCGGTCGCGCCGCTGCCGTAGGTCTTGCGCAGGGCTCGGGCGACGAAGATGGGAGGGGCCGGCACGGCAGTGAGCCCTGGGTGGCAGGGCCAGAGAAGTCAGGGCGTGCGCTGATTCTGGTCAAGCCGCGCCGGCACGCCTTGCGCTGAAACAAGAGACAGCGCCATGCGGAGCGCAGGCTCAGTGCGCGTTGGCCAGCGCGCCGCGCGCCACGAGCTCATCGCGCCAGACGGCCGCAATCGCCAGCGTCAGCACCAGGCCCGTCAGCACGAACGTCAGGCCCGTGGGCCGGTAGCCCCAGAGCGGGATGAGCGCGCCCGCGGCCATCAAGCCCAGCGGCAGGGTGTAGATGGCCAGCATGCGCACCCCCATGATGCGGCCGCGAAAACGCTCTTCGGTCGTGCGCAGCAGGATGATGGACAGCGTCACCATGCTCAGGCTCTGCGCAACGCCGGCCAGCAGCAGCGTGACCAGCGCCACCTGCAGGCTCGTGGCCAGGACGAAGCCCCCCAGGCACAGGTACCAGGCCAAGGTCGCGGCCAGCATCACCCGCGCCTGGGGCAGGCGCCGGCCCCAGGCGCTCAGGGCAAGCGAGCCGATCAGCGCTCCGCAGGCAAAGCTGGCCACCAGCCAGCCCAGGCCCCGCTGGTCCAGCTGGAAGACCTCCCGCGCGGTGTAGGGCATGAGGCCCATGGTCAGAGGAAAGGCGTTGAGGTTCACCAGGGCGGCCAGGCTCATGGCCGCACGCAGCCGGGGCGTGTGCCAGACATGGGCCAGCCCCTCCTTCACCTCTCGCCAGGGTGACAGCCGAGGAGGCCGCGCAGGAACCGGGGTGGCCGGCGGCACCTCGGGCCCGCGCGCTGCCGCATACAGCGTCATCAGGGCCGCTCCGACGTACAGGGCGGTGATGACCACGTAGGCCGGCACCATCCCGAAGGCCGCCATGAAGCCCGCGCCCGCCAGCGCGCCGCAGATCCGGGCCGAATCCTGCGTGGTGCGTGACACGCTCAGCGCCGCCACCAGGTGCTGCGCCGGCAAGGTCGCGCTGATCAGGGCGCTGCGCATGCCGATGTCGGACGGCCGTACCACCCCGGCCAGCGCCGCCACCACCAGCACCAGGGTCGGGCTCAGTTGCCCGCTGAAGGCACTCAGCAGGATCACGCCGGCGAAAAAGGCATAGGCCAGGCGCAAGGCTCCGAGCACCCGGCCCAGGCCCAGCCGGTCCCCCAGCATGCCCACCACGGGCGACACCAGGGTACCCACATACATCAGCGAGCCGAACAGCGTGAGCAGCACCACCGAGCCCGTCTCCACCAGCACGTACCACCCCAGGATCAGCGTCTCCATCTCCATCGCCCAGGCCGTGCAGAGATCGGCCGGCCACAGGAAGCGAAAGCTGCGCGTGCGAAAAGGCGCCAGCGCCGTGGCGGCGCTCAAAGGCGCACCTGCCGCAGGGAGGTAAGAGCCGGGGGATGCATGGGTGCGGGCATTCGGTGCCAGAGGCGCGCAGTATCCGCCTGCCGGAGCGCGGCCCTGCCATCCTTCGCGACCCGGGACCCATGGCCTGCAGACGGCCAACTGTCAATGAGATGCTGTGATGCGTTGATGATTCGATGCGCTTCGCTGTATGCTCGTCGCCATGCGCACCACTGTAGATATCCCCGAACCTCTGCACCGCATTGCCGCCAGCTTGGCGCAGCACACCGGCCGCAGCTTCAGCCAGACGGTCGTGGCGCTGATGGAGCGCGGGCTTCAGATGCCTGTGGCGGCCGCGGAAGCAAAGGCTGAGGCGCCGGGGGGGACCAGCCCGCAGATCCACCCGCTGACGGGTCTGCCGGTCACGCGCAGTCGCCGCGTCGTCACGCCAGAGGACGTGGCGGACCTGGAGGACGAGGCGTGAGGGCCCGGACGCGCCCAGCCGCACCCGATCCCGACGTCCAACTGCTGGATGGCAACGTCCTGGTGGCCCTCACCGATGCGGCCCATGTCCATCATGAGCAGGCAGTGGGGTGGTTTGCCAACGACGATCGTCTCTTCGCCACCTGCCCCATCACCCAGGGCACGTTGCTGCGCATGCTGCTGCGCCTGGGAGGTGCACCAGACATCCAGACCGCTCAGGCCGTCCTGGGCGCTCTGACCTCACACGCCCGGCACCGGTTCTGGCCCGATGACATCGACTACGGCGCCGTGCTCACCCGCGGGCTGCAAGGGCATCGGCAGGTGACGGACGCCTATCTTGCGGCCCTGGCGCGCCACCATCACGGTCGGTTGGTGACCTTCGATCGCGGCCTGGCCGCCTTGCATGACGATGTGGCTACCCTGATCGGGTGATCACGCGTCAGGTTTGGCCTGCTCCGCTGCCGGCGCCCCGGCAACATCGTCTGCCTCATCTCCAAAGGCGGTGCGAAAACTTCCCGCCTCCAGCCCCTGCTGCTGCAGCCAGCGCACCATCACGGCCTCGTAGCCGTGGGTGACGATGACGCGCTGCGCGCCCGTGGCGGCGATGGCGCGTTGCAGGCCCGGCCAGTCGGCGTGGTCGCTGAGCACGAAACCGCGGTCCAGGCCCTGGCGGCGCCGTGCGCCGCGCAACTGCATCCAGCCGCTGGCGAACGCACTGCTGCACTCGCCCAGGCGGGCCGCCCAGGCACTGCCCTGCACCGAGGGCGGCGCCACCACGAGGGCCTGGCGCAGCAGGCTGCGGTCCGTGATGTCCTCCAGGCGAAGGGTCTTCGGCAGCGGCACCCCCGCCGATCGGTAGGCCTCGTTCAAGCCCTGCACGGCTCCGTGCACGACGATCGGCCCGATGGACGCGTCCACCCCGGCCAGCAGCCGCTGCGCCTTGCCGAAGCTGTAGGCCAGCAGCAGGCTGACGCGGCCGGCCTGCGCATTACCCGCCCACCAGCGGTTGATGTCGGCAAACACCTCGCCGGGCGCTCGCCACCGGTAAATGGGCAGCCCGAAGGTGCTCTCGGTGATGAAGCATTCGCAGCGCACGGGCTCGAAGGCGTCGCAGGTGGCGTTGTCGGCCGCGGTGGGCGCGTCGCCGCGGCAGAAGTAGTCGCCCGAGGCCACCCAGACCCGTCCGGCATGCTCCACCCGCACCTGGGCCGAGCCCAGCACATGCCCGGCGGGGTGCAGGCTGATGGTCGCAGCCCCGATGCGCAGGCGCTGCCCGTAGCCCAGGGTCTGCAGTTGGATACCGCCCAGGCGGGCGCGCAGCACGCCTTCGCCCTGCGCGCTGCACAGGTAGGCCGCGTGGCCGCGGCGTGCGTGGTCGGCATGGGCGTGGGTGATGACGGCCCGGTCCACCGGCCGCCAGGGGTCGATGTGGAAATCGCCCGCGGGGCAGTACAGCCCCTCGGGCCGCAGGACGATCAGGTCACTGTCAGCAGCGTCGGACACGATGTGTCATTCTGACCGCTGTGCCCCCGCTGCGCCGCATGCCGATGCCCGTTTCGATTCCACAGGACCCAAGCTCACCGCTGCGCATCTTCCTGTCCGTCAGGGGACGGGTGTCGCGTCGCACCTTCTGGCTCTACGGCGTGCTGGCCCTGCTGGGCCTGGGCCTGCTGGGCCATGCGCTTCTGGGCATTGCAGGGGTGGAACAGGGCAGCATCGAGGTCATCGTGAACCTGTTGCTGGTGTGGCCCGCCGTCGCCATCTCGGCCAAGCGCTGGCAAGACCGGGACCGAGCCCCCTGGTGGGTGCTGATCTCCCTCGTTCCCGTGGTGGGCTGGCTGTGGGCGCTGATCGACAACGGCTTCGTCAGGGGCACGCCTGGGCCCAACCGCTTCGGCGAGCCCCCTGCCGGCTGAGCGCGACGCCAGCCTTCAGTAGCGGCCGGTGATCCCCGCGGCACGCAAGTAGACGTTGGCCACCCAGGCCACGAAGCCCCGCATGAGCCAGCCGCGCAGGCCCGGCCGCACGAGCGGCGCGGTCACCTCCTGGGATACCGAGAAGGCCTGCTCCAGCCGATTGCCCAGGTCGGCGGCGAAGGCCTCGTCCAGCACCACCACGTTGGCCTCCAGGTTCAGCAGCAGCGACAGCGGGTCGATGTTGGAACTGCCCACCGTGGCCCACTGCCCATCCACCACCGCCACCTTGGCGTGCAGGAACGCCGGCGTGTACTCGTAGATACGGATGCCGCGCGAGAGCATCTCGTCGTACAGCACGCGCGCCGCCAACCCGGCCAGGCGGTAGTCGATCTTGCCCTGCATCAGCAGGCGGATGCGCACGCCGCGCGCCGCCGCCCGGCGCAGCGCACGTCGGAAGGCGCGCCCGGGGTAGAAGTAGGAGCAGGCGATGTCGATGCGTTCACGCGCCTTGCCGATGGCCTCCACATACGCGCGCTCGATGGCACGGCGGTGGGGGGGGGGGGGGGGGCCCCCCCCCCCCCCCCCCCCCCCCCGGGCGGGCCGGGGGGGGGAGCCCCCCCGC
>JBILSM010000226.1:0-3333 GCA_044372085.1 Rubrivivax sp. | reverse complement strand
TCGATGGCACGGCGGTGCGCGACGTTGTCGCGCACCACCAGTGCCACCCGCGCCGGGGTGCCGGCCAGGGGTGCAAACCCGGCGGCCTCCTGCGGGCTGTCAGGGCCGTCGCCGCGCAGCCAGTCCCGCAAGCGCCTGCGCCGCTCCGCGCCCGGGCGGGGCACTTGCGGGGCGTTGGTGCGCATGTCCCTGATCAACTGCACCACGCGCTGCACGGGCTCCGGGTTCTGCACCAAGAGGGCCACTTCCTCGCGCCAGCCCCGGCCTACATGGGCGCGGGTCCACAGGGCATGGACCAGGCGCTGCACCTCGGCGGCCACCTGCCCCTCCACCTGCACGGCGAAATCCAGGCGCGGTTCCTCGGTCCAGCCGTGCTGCACATCGAAGCGGTCATCCACCACATTGATGCCGCCCACGAAGGCGAGCTGGCCGTCCACCGCACACAGCTTCTGGTGCATGCGGCGCAACTGGCTCGGGTGGCTCCAGGCCCACCACCGCTCCAGAGAGCGGAAGACCTCGAAGCCGACCTGGCTGCCCTGCAACTGGCGTCGCAGCACGGCAATGCGTCCGTTGCTGCCAAACCCGTCCACCACCAGCCGCACCTGCACGCCGCGCCCGGCAGCGTCCCGCAAGGCCTGCACCACCTGGCGGCCGGAGGGGTCGTCGTTGAAGATGTAGGTGGCCAGCCAGACCTCGGTGCGGGCCTGGTCGATGGCGCGCACCATCGCGGGGAACAACTCGTCGCCACCGCGCATGAGCGCCACGCGATGGCCGTCCTCGAAAGGCGCGAGCAGCGGTTCGACGTCGCTCACGACCGCCCCCGCTGCACAAGACACGGGCGGTGGGGGCGGTGAGAGCGGGCACCTGGGGCCCTCATGCAGCCTCCAGTTCCACCAGCAGCGGCAGGTGGTCAGACCATTTGCGCCAGCCCGCCCCGCGCGGCACCAGGGTGGAGCGGCAGCGCAGGCCGCGCAAGTACACGCGGTCCAGCGCAAACACCGGCGCCAGCGCCGGGAACGTGGGCTTGTGCACGGCCGGCCAGCCCGCAGGGGCGGGGTCGCTGGCACGCGCCAGGCCGATCTCGCGCATTGGCGCGTCGAGCTTCTCGCTCCAGTCGTTGAAGTCGCCGGCCACCATCAAGGGTTCCCCGGCCGCCACCTCGCCGTGTAGGTACTCGGCCAGGCGTTGCACCTGGCGCACGCGCCCGGCATGCAGCAGGGCGAAGTGCGCCACCACCACATGCACGCACAGGCCTTGCCACAGCACCGGCACATGCAGCAGGCCGCGCTGCTCGAAGCGGTGGTCGCTCACATCATGGTGCGCCACCTCGCCAATGGGCCAGCGGCTGAGCAAGGCGTTGCCGTGCTCGCCATGGCGGGTGGCCGCGTTGGTGCGGTAGGCGACCTCGTAGCCCTCAGGGGCCAGAAAATCGGCCTGCCCGCCCTCGGGCCAGCCCTGGCGGCTGTGCCGGAAGCGCCGCGCGTCACGGTGGTGGAACAGGCGCACCTCCTGCAGGCACACCACGTCCGCGTCAAAGCTCTCGACCGCCAGGCCCAGGTTGTGGATCTCCAGGCGCTTGCGCGGGCCCATCCCTCGAACGCCCTTGTGGATGTTGTAGGTGGCCACGCGCAAGGTGTCCTGCGCCGGCAGCGGACCCTCATGCAAGGAAGTGCGATCTCGGACAGCAGGCATGGCCTGCGAGGCTACACGAAGCGCGGCAACTGCAGGATCGCCTCGGCATTGCTGGGGGAAAAGCAGCGATCGGCGGCCTCTTGCCAGGGCAGCCATTCCAAGCGCAGGTGTTCGCGGGGGTTCAGGGTCACGGGAATGCCGGCAGGCACCTGCAGGCCGAAGACATGCTCGGTGTTGTGCGTCACACCGGGTGCGTAACGATGCCGCCACACCGGATAGATCTCGTAGACGTTGCGCAAGCCCCAGTCACGCAAGCGGGTCAGCGGCACGTCGGGGCTGCCCACGGCGATGCCCGTTTCCTCCGCCACCTCCCGCACCGCCGTCTCCGCCAGGGGTTCGTCCAACCGGTCCTTCGATCCCGTGACGCTCTGCCAGAAGCCAGGCTTGTCGGCCCGCTCGATCAGCAGCACGTCCAGGCGGGCGGTGTGGATCACCACCAGCACCGACTCGGGGATCTTGGGCGGCTTCACGCCGGCTGCGGGTTGCGCAAGCGGATGTGCAGTTCGCGCAGCTGAGCTTCGTCCACCTGGCTGGGGGCGCCGGTCAACAAACACTGGGCACGCTGCGTCTTGGGGAAGGCGATGACGTCACGGATCGAGTCCGCCCCCGCCATCAGCGTGGCGATGCGGTCCAGGCCGAAGGCCAGGCCGCCGTGCGGCGGCGCGCCGTATTGCAGCGCGTCCAGCAGGAAGCCGAACTTGACCTTGGCGTCCTCAGGCGTGATCTTCAAGGCATCGAACACCTTGCGCTGCACCTCGGCGCGGTGGATACGCACCGAGCCGCCGCCGATCTCCCAGCCGTTGAGCACCATGTCGTAGGCCTTGGCGATGCAGGCGCCGGGGTCGGTGTCCATCAGGTTCTCGTGCCCGTCCTTGGGCGCCGTGAACGGGTGGTGCACGGCCGTCCAGCGGTCGGCTTCGTCGTCGTGCTCGAACATCGGGAAGTCCACCACCCACAGCGGCGCCCAGCGGTCCTCGAACAAGCCCTTGGAACGGCCGAAGTCGCTGTGGCCCACCTTCACGCGCAACGCGCCGATGGCATCGTTCACCACCTTGGCCTTGTCGGCGCCGAAGAAGATCAGGTCGCCGTTGCAGGCGCCCGTCCTGGCGATGATCTGCTCGATGGCGCTGTCGTGCAGGTTTTTCACGATGGGGCTTTGCAGGCCGTCGCGGCCCTTGCCGGCGTCATTGACCTTGATCCACGCCAGACCCTTGGCGCCGTAGATCTTCACGAACTCGGTGTAGGCGTCGATCTCGCCGCGGCTCATCTCACCGCCCTGGGGCACGCGCAGGGCCACCACGCGCCCGCCCGGGTTGTTGGCCGGGCCGGAGAACACCTTGAAGTCCACGTCCTTCATCACCGAGGTCAGCTCGGTGAACTCCAGCTTCACCCGCAGGTCGGGCTTGTCGGAGCCGTACTTCGCCATGGCATCGGCGTAGCTCATCACCGGGTACACCGGCAACTCCACGCCCATGGCGCGGCGGAAGACGTGGCGGATCATGGCCTCGGTGATGGCGCGGATCTCTTCCTCCTTCAGGAAAGAGGTCTCGATGTCGATCTGCGTGAACTCGGGCTGGCGGTCGGCGCGCAGGTCCTCGTCACGGAAGCACTTGGTGATCTGGTAGTAGCGGTCGAAGCCCG
>JBILSM010000070.1:0-15065 GCA_044372085.1 Rubrivivax sp. | reverse complement strand
CGGGGCCGGGGCCGGGGCCGGGGCCGGGGCCGGGGCCGGGGCCGGGGCCGGGGCCGGACGTAGCATGTTCTTCAGTGGCGAAGGCACCAGACCCTTCCACTTGTGGGCCAGGCGTTCGTCGATGAAGACGCGCTTGGTGGCCAGGATTTGAAGCAGCTTTTCGTTGCTGACTGCCTGGCCCGCGGCAAGCAGCAGCGAACCCTCTTCGTCGTAGATGTCCACAGGGGCGGTGTCACCTGGACGCAGGGTACCGGCGGGAACGGGCAGGAGTCTCACGGTGCTCAAGGGTCTTGGGCTGAAACAAGAAACTTGGATAAGCGGGCGCTCACCCGTAAGCTGGATTGTGCGACACCCGGCTCGGCCCGGCACACCCAGAGGGCCACACCTGCCTGCACGGGCCTCCTGCTGCCGCCACAGGGTCCTCGCCAGGAACCCTTCCAGCGTAAGCACGGGGCGGCACCCCACATAACAAAGGCCCCGACCGCATGATGCGGCGGGGGCCTTGACACCATGGCACTCTTGGAGCCCTCGGGGGCTCCAAGAAGCACGGCGATCAGCGCAGCAGGCTCAGAATCTGAGATGGAGCCTGATTGGCCTGCGTGATCATGGCGTTGGCGGCCTGCTGCAGCACATTGGCCCGCGACAGTGCCGCCGTCTCCTTCGCAAAGTCCGCATCCTGGATGCGGCCACGCGACGCCGTCAGGTTCTCGGAGGCCACCGACAGGTTCGAAACCGTGGATTCGAACCGCGACTGAAGGGCGCCGAGCTTGGAGCGTTCAGTGTTCAGGAACTGGAGGGCGGCGTCCGCGACCTTGAGGGCGGTGGTGGCTCCCGCGAAGGTGCTCACGTCCACCGAAGCCACCGAGCTCAAGGAGGAGTTCTGAGACGAGGCCCCGAAGAATGAACCCGAGGCACTGTCCACCGCCGAGAACGACTTGTCGCTGTCCAGCGTGATGTAGCCGCTGGACAAGGCGCTGTTGGCGGTCGTGTCAGCTGCCAGCGTCGCTGCAGCCGTCGTTGCGCCCGCTGCATTGAGCTTGTTCACGGTCACCGCGCCCGCGTTGGCCGTGGCAGTGTCTGCCAGCAAGATGTCATTGCCAGTGTCGTTGGTCAGCACGATCGCATTGTTGTCGGCGTTCAGCGCGGCCGACACGCCCGTCTTGGAGGTGTGCTCGTTGATGGCCGACAGCGCCGAGGCCAGACCGTCAGCCGTGGCGGCCGCCGTCAGGGTGAAGGAGATCCTTTGCGCGGTGCCGTTGTCCGACTGCAGGTCCAGCGCGTAGGCGCCCGCCGCCGCGAACGACACCTGAACCTCCGTACGCGCCGTGGCGGTCACGCCCGTGGACCCGGACACCTGGTTGATGTTGGTGGCCACGGCCTGCGCGGTCTGGTTCGCGCTCACGGAGACGGTTCTGGAGCCCAGCGGCCCGGCAATCGTGGCAGTGGCCGCGGCGATGCCGTTGGAGCCGAAGGCGTTGGTGGACGCTGCCACGCCGCTGCCCCCCACCGAGTGATTCCCATAGGCCGTGGTCCGGGCATTGACCATCGAGGTGTTGATGACCTGGTTGGCGTTGGCACCCACCTGGAAGGCCTGCGAGCCAAAGGTGCCATCGAACAGGTTCTTGCCGTTGAACTGGGTGGTCTTGGCCACACGGTCCAGCTCAGACGCCAGTTGTGACACCTCCTGCTGCAGGGCCTTGCGGTCCGACGAGTTGTTGGTGGCGTTGGCAGCCTGCACCGCGAGTTCACGTATGCGCTGCAGGTTCGAGCTCATGGAGCCCAAGGCCCCTTCGGCCACTTGCGACAGCGAAATGGCGTCGTTGGCATTGCGCGCGGCCTGGTTCACACCGCGGATCTGAGAGGTAAAGCGCTCGGAAATGGCCAAGCCTGCGGCGTCGTCCTTGGCGGTGTTGATGCGCAGGCCCGACGACAGCCGGGCCATGGCGGTGGACAGATCGCCCGAAACCTTCGCAGAGTTGCGCTGGGCCGTAAGCGACATTACGTTGGTGTTGATGGACTGCGACATGATGACTCCAGTTCAGGTGAGATTTCCCGGCACCGTGCCGGTCCTGCCCGCCATCTCCTTGTGTCGACGGGCCCCGGAAGCGAAGATTCGATCCCGTTGCAGGCACTTTCGGCATCCGCGCCGGGCAACTTGAGGTGGCTCGTGAACTTTTTTTCTGCCGTGAGGCTGTCCCAAGACCCGCACGCAGCAGCAGTACCACCGCGGGTCGGGTTTTGCTGCCTGCTGTCTTGTCAGACAAACTCCTACATCATCTTTCTCCATACTCCTACGCCGCGCATCGCCACGGGATGACTCAAGCCTGGCCAGCAGCGCCCTAGAGTGCAGATCACCGTCGGTCGAGTTGTCCAACCGCCCCAGGCGGGGCAAGCAGCGCCACGACCAACCACCATTTCACCGGGGTTCAGCATGTCAAGGTCCAAGGGCGAGCGATCTCACCACACACACCGGTACGGCGTGAAGCCAGCAGCGTCCCCAGCGGGCAGCCGCATCGCCGTTCTGCATCGGGCGGAGAAGTGGCAGGAACTCGCCACCGAGTGCAAGCGCCGCCTGGCGAAACTGCAGGATGACCTGGAAGCCCACAGCAACCTGGGCTTCGCCTTGTACAAGGGCGGAAAGTTCGAGGAAGCGAAGCGGGCCTACGAGACCGCCCTCCAGGTTTACCCTGATGACGTCGACATCCTGTCCAACATGTCGAACATGCTGTTGGAGCGATCGCTGCCGGTGGAGGCCCTGCAACTGGCGGAAAGGGTCTGCAAGCTTCGTCCCGATCACGTGGTGCCCTGGCTGCTCAAGGGCATGTGCCTGCATGGGCTTTGGCGACACGAAGAAGGCCTGGCCGCGGCTGAGAAAGCCGTGACGCTTGCCGAGAACACGGTGCGCCTGGCGGATGCCCTGAACCTGCGCGCCATCCACCGCAGGGAGTTGGGAGAAACCGCCAAAGCCATCGAAGACTGCGAGTTGGTGATCAAGTTGCGGCCCGATGACAGCGGATATCGGGGAAACCTGATGCTTTTCCTGCTGTCAGACCCTTTACTCACCCCAGCCAAGCTGGCCGCGGCGGCGTGCGAACATGGTGCAGCCACCGAGGCCGCAGTGCGTGTCAGTCGTCAATACGACGACAAAACGATTGATCGGCACCCGGACCGGAAGCTGCGCATCGGCTTTCTTTCGCCGGACTTCCGCGTTCACTCGGTCATGCACTTCCTGGAACCCTTGCTGGCCCGCTTGGACCGGGCGCAGTTCGAGGTCTGGTCGCTGTACCTCATGCATCAGGAAGACCAGGTCACCGCGCGGGCCCGCCAGCTGTCGGACCACTTCCTGTCGCTGGCCGGCCTGAGCGTGGAGGAGAGCATCCAAAAGGTTCGCAATCTTGACCTGGACATCGTCATCGACCTGGCCGGTCACTCGGCACATAACGGGCTGCCGATCCTGGCAGCGCAAGTCGCCCCCGTTCAAGTGACCTGGCTCGGGTTTCCGTCCACCACAGGCATGAAATCGATCCAGTACCGGCTGACCGACTTCATCACCGACCCCCAGGGTGCTGACGGGTGGTACACCGAGAAGCTCATCAGGATGAACGGCTTCTTCTGTTGCTACCGGCCCATGATCAGAAGGCCCCTGTTCCGGTACCAGGAGGCCTACGCGGTGAGGTCCACCCCCGCCAAGCGCAACGGCTACGTGACCTTCGGCACCTGCAACAACCTGTCGAAGCTCACCGACGAGGTGCTCAGGACCTGGGCGCGCGTGCTGGCCCAGGTTCCAGGATCCAAGTTGCTGATTGAAGGCAAGGATCTGGGCCGGAAAGACTTCGCCGCCAAGTTCACTTCGCGCTGCGAACTGGCCGGCATTTCCGCCGACAGACTGCGTCTGGTGAATCTGGACCCCAAGAACCAATACCTGACCTACCACGACATCGACATTGCGCTGGATCCCTTTCCCTTGGCAGGCGGCACCACCAGCTGTGACGCCCTTTGGATGGGCGTTCCCCTGGTCACGCTCGAAGGCGAGATGTTCAGCAGTCGACTCGGCGTGGGTCTGTTGACATCGATTGAGAAGCCGGAATGGATCGCCCGTAACGTGGACGATTACGTCGCCGTTGCCGCCCGCCTGGCCGAAGATCATGAAGCGCTGGACCAGATTCGCATGAGCGTCAGGCCGCTGATGGAGAGTTCCCCTGTAATGAACGAAGCCCTGCATGCACGGGAGTTCGGCACGGCACTTCGCAAGATGTGGCTTGAATGGCTGGACAACACCAAGCATGACACAGCCCCCACGGAGCGCAAGGAAGGGACACACGACATCCGCTGGGTGGATTCAACCGCCGAGCTGCTCCGCACTCGGGATGAACAAGCCCCCGCGGCAGCTGTGCAGGTGGTGACGAACCGCAGCGGCCGCGTCAGCATCCACCAGGCCTACCGGGAACTCGAGGAAGTGCTGGCACAAGCCAAGGCCGCCCCGCCGTCGCCGTTGCCCGAACAGCATGACAAACTCAAATCGGAGTGGATGGCCGCTGCAGACGAAGCCAAACTGTTGATGGCCACCTTGCCGGGAGACCCCATGGCCTTTGCAGTTCTGGCTGAAGTTGAACTGGCACACGGCAATCCGGTGGCCGCCGAGCACTACATGGAATGGGCCGTACGAGGATTGGCCTCTCAGCAAGCGGCTTGTTGACCGGCAGCTCCCATGAGACCGCCCTCAACATGATTCGGGAGAGCCTCTGGTGAAAGCCGTCATCCTGGCCGGTGGTTTGGGAACCCGCATCAGCGAGGAAACCCATCTGCGGCCCAAGCCCATGATCGAGATTGGGGGCCGCCCCATCCTGTGGCACATCCTGAAGATGTACTCGGCCCACGGCGTGAACGACTTTGTCATCTGCTGCGGCTACAAGGGCTACCTGATCAAGGAGTATTTCGCCAACTACTTCCTGCACATGTCGGATGTCACCTTCGACATGCAGCACAACCAGATGGAGGTGCATGAGCGCAAGGCCGAGCCCTGGAGGGTGACGCTGGTGGACACGGGCGAGGACACGATGACGGGGGGGCGCTTGAAGCGGGTGGCCCGCTACCTGGAGGAAGATGATGCCTTCTGCTTCACCTATGGCGACGGTGTGAGCAGCCTGGACATCTCGGCCAGCATTGCCTTCCACCGACAGCATGGGCGCCTGGCCACGGTGACGGCCGTGCAGCCGCCCGGCCGGTATGGAGCGCTGAAAATGGATGAAGACCGCGTCACCGGATTTGCAGAGAAGCCGCGAGGCGATGGCGGCCTCATCAATGGCGGCTTCTTCGTGCTGTCCCCTCAGTGTGTTGATCTGATCGCATCGGACTCCACGAGCTGGGAGGTGGAGCCCCTGGCGCAACTGGCGTCCATGGACCAGCTCCGGGCCTTCCGTCATGACGGGTTCTGGCAGCCCATGGACACGCTGCGGGAGAAGAATCTGCTGGAGGAACTGTGGACCAGCGGCCAGGCCCCCTGGAAGACCTGGTGAAACCTGCAGACGCCCAGATCAGTACGCTGCCAGCCCCGCTGGACCCCCACTTTTGGCAGGGCCGCCGGGTTCTGCTGACCGGGCATACCGGCTTCAAGGGCAGTTGGCTGGCGTGGTGGTTGCAGCGCATGGGCGCCCAGGTTCATGGTCTGGCGCTGGCACCCGCCACAGAGCCGGCGCTTTTCAATCTGCTGCATCTGGAGCGCGACCTGGCGGGTCACCAGATCGGTGATGTCACAGACAAGGCCGCTGTCTCCCGGGCCGTGCGGGAATGCAACCCGGAGGTGGTGCTCCACCTCGCGGCCCAGGCGCTGGTGCGGCCGGGCTACGAAGACCCGCTGGGCACCTTTGCCACCAACGTGATGGGCACAGCCACGTTGCTGGATGCGCTGCGCCAGGCCCCCTCACTGAGAGTGGCGGTGGTGGTCACCACCGACAAGGTGTACCGAAACCGCGAATGGGCCTTCCCGTACCGCGAGACGGACGAGTTGGGCGGGCATGACCCCTACAGTGCCAGCAAGGCGGCGAGTGAGCTGGTGCTCGACTGCTGGCGCTCTTCCTGGCTGGATCGGCAGGGGGTGGCGGTGGCCAGCGCGCGCGCCGGCAACGTCATTGGCGGGGGCGACTGGTCGCGCGAGCGTCTGCTGCCTGATGCGGTGCGCGCCTGGCAGGCCGGCAGGGTGCTGGAGGTGCGCCGCCCGTCGGCCACCCGCCCCTGGCAGCACGTGCTGGAGCCCCTGTGCGGCTACCTGCGGCTGGCGGAAGCGCTTTGGCTGATGCCGCAACTGGCCGGCGCCTACAACTTCGGCCCCCCTACGCAGGAGGCCGCCACGGTTCGCAGCGTCATCGAGCAGGCGCAGCAGGCCTGGGGCGGCGGCAAGGTGCTGTGGGGCGACGGTAGCGAAGGCCCGCACGAGGCGGGCTGGCTGGCGCTGGAAGTGGCCAAGGCCCGTGAGGCACTCGGCGTGCAACCACGCTGGGGCCTTGAACAGGCCGTTGAGCGCACGCTGCAGTGGTACCGGGGCCTGGCAGAAGGTGCCTCGGCCCAGGCGCTGTGCGAGGCGGATCTGCAGGCCTTTATGAGGGACCTTGCATGAGGGCTGCGGTCGCTTCCTCGTCTGGATCACGCTTTGAGCTTGAAGCCCAGGGTTTGCAGGGGTTGGTCGCGGTTCGTCGCCAGCGCATGGCCGACGACAGGGGCTCGCTCAGCCGGCTGTTCTGTGCCGATGAACTGGCCGCTGCCGGTTGGGCCTGGCCCGTGGCGCAGATCAATCACACCGTGACGCTGCACCGCGGGGCGGTGCGGGGCTTTCACTTCCAGCGCCCGCCCCATGCGGAAGCCAAGTTGGTGAGTTGCCTGCGCGGTGCGGTGTGGGACGTGGCGGTGGACCTGCGGCAAGGCTCCCCTACCTTCTTGCGGCACTGTGCCCTGGAGCTGTCGGCCGACAACGGACGGGCCCTGTTCATCCCGCCCGGCTTTGCGCACGGGTTTCAGGCGCTGCGTGAAGGGGTGGAACTGCTGTACCTGCACAGTGCAGCCCATGCGCCGGGCTTCGAGGCCGGGCTGCACCCGCAGGACCCGGCACTGGCCGTCGCCTGGCCGCTGGAGGTGACGCAGATGTCCTTGCGCGACCGATCACACCCGTTCATGGACCTGTCGGCTTTTGAAGGAATCTCCCTGCCATGAAGTGCAGACACTGCGGTCAGCCCGTCACCCTGCCCTTCTGCGACCTGGGCACTGCCCCGCCCTCGAACGCCTACCTGCGCGCTGACCAACTGGACGCGCCTGAGCGGTACTACCCCTTGCGCGTGAAGGTGTGCAGCCATTGCTGGCTGGCGCAGACGCAGGACTTTGCCGGCGCGGGCGACCTGTTCGACGCCGAGTACGGCTACTTCAGCAGCACCTCCTCCAGTTGGCTGGCGCACGCCAAGGCCTACGTGGAAAGCATGACCCAGCGCTTCGGCCTGGGCCCCCAAAGCCATGTGGTGGAGGTGGCAGCCAACGACGGCTACCTGCTGCGGCACGTGCAGGCATTGGGCGTGCCTTGCACCGGCATCGAGCCCACGGCCAGCACGGCGGCCGCGGCCCGCGCCCTGGGGCTGAACGTGGTCGAGGAATTCTTCGGCACTGCGCTGGCCGGGCGTCTGCGGGCGCAAGGCCTTGCGGCCGACCTGATGGCCGCCAACAACGTGCTGGCGCATGTGCCCGACATCAACGACTTCGTGGCCGGCTTTGCGCAACTGCTCAAGCCCACCGGCGTGGCCACGTTCGAGTTTCCGCAGTTGCTGAACCTGGTGCGCCATCACCAGTTCGACACCCTGTACCATGAGCACTTCTCGTACCTTTCACTCACCGCGGTGCAGCGCATCTTCCAGGCCCACGGCCTGCAGGTGTTCGATGTGGAGGGCCTCCCCACCCACGGCGGCAGCCTGCGGGTCTACGCGCAGCGATCGGACAGCACGCCCCATGCGATGCAGCCGGCTGTGCAGCGCCAACTGCAGGCCGAGATGGAAGCTGGCGTGCAGACGCCGGGCTTCTATGCAGGGCTGCAGGCCGCCGCCGAGGGCATCAAGAACGCGCTGCTGCGCTTCTTGCTGGACGCGCAGCGAGACGGCCTGAAGGTGGCGGCCTACGGCGCTGCAGCAAAGGGCAACACCCTGTTGAACTTCGCCGGCGTGCGGCCAGATCTGCTGCCCTACGTGGTGGACCGCAGCCCCGGCAAGGTGGGCCGCTTCATGCCGGGCAGCCGAATCCCCATCGTCAACGAAGCCCATCTTCGCGCAGACAGGCCTGACCGAATCCTCATCCTGCCGTGGAACCTGGCGCAGGAGGTGACGGGCCAGTTGGCGTATGCGCAGCAGTGGGGTGCGCGATTCGTCCGGGCCGTGCCCGAACTGGAGATCTCGTGATCGAGATTCACCCCACCGCTCGCGTTTCCCGGCTTGCCGACATCGAGGACTCGGTGCGCGGTTCGCTCATCCGGGTAGGCGCGCACAGCGTCATAGACAGCTTTGTGAAGGTCAAGCCCGCCGGCGGCAGCGGTGACTTGATCATTGGCGAGCATGTGGCCATCAATTCCGGCTGTGTGCTGTACACCGGAAACGGCATCCGCATCGGCAACAGTGTGGCCATAGCCGCCAACTGCACCTTCGCGCCTGTCAACCATGCTTACGCCGACCGGGGCAGACCCATACAGCAACAGGGATTTCTTCCCAGCAAGGGCGGCATCGTCGTCGAGGATGATGTGTGGATCGGCGCGAACTGTGTTCTGCTGGACGGCTCTGTGTTGCAACAGGGTTGCGTGGTGGCCGCTGGCTCCATCGTCCGCGGTGAGCTGATGGCATACGGAATCTACGCGGGGCAACCGTTGTCGCTCAAGGGCATGCGCAGATGATCAGGTTTACCGTGCTTGGAGGAACGGGCTATGTGGGCTCGAGGTTGGCAGCCCACCTTAAGACACTGGGCCATGAGGTGAACGCCCCCGCGAAGGACGATCCCGGTATCTTCGGTCATCGTTTGGGCCACGTGATGTTCTGCATTGGCCTGACAGCAGACTTCAGGTCACGCCCGTTCGATACGGTCAAGGCGCACGTGGAAGTGTTGCGCAGAGTACTGGAAAACACCGAATTCGAAACTCTGACCTATCTCTCCTCTACCCGTGTGTACATGGACAACGCTCGAACAGACGAGGAAGCGCCAGTGACTGCGTGTCCGCACGATCCTTCCTATCTGTACAACCTGAGCAAGCTGACTGGAGAGTGTTTGTGCCACTCGTCGGGCAGAAAGGGCGTTCGGGTGGTGCGCCTGTCCAACGTGGTAGGCCCCGGAATGGATCCGCGAAGCGGCAACTTCGTGGCCAGCCTGATGCGGGAGGCCGCCTCAGGCAGGATTCACCTGCGCAGCGACCCCGACAGCGCAAAGGACTACATCAACGTTGAAGATGTCGTTGAGTGGTTGCCGCGTATTGCGCTCGACGGCGGATACAAGACCTATAACCTTGCAAGTGGCGTACAGATTTCCCATCGGCACTGGGCCAATTGGATGGTGCGTCAACTCGGTGGAACCTGGAGCAGTGCACCCGGGTCACCTAAGCACATGTTTGCGCCTGTAGACGTACGCCGCCTGCAATCGGAGTTCGGAGTGTGCGCAAGACCGGCAGACGAGTGGATACCCAACTAAATCATCAGGAGAATCAAGTGAAGAACCATCTCAGTGGCACGTTCTTTGGATTGGCCGACCACAACAGATTCATTGAAGGCGTACAGCAAGCCGTCAACAGCATTAACGGCGTCCAGGGGACTTATGCAGGAGATAACCTCTTCACATACCATCGGAATCTCAGCTTTCTGGACGATGCACAATTCATGCAGTCGTTCGAATCTCATGCCACTACCGATGTCGAAAAGGCGGTGCTATGGCGCATGTCCACTGTCTTGTGGGGAGTGAGGAATGGACTGCGCCTGGAGGGTGATTTTGTTGAGTGCGCTTGCTACAAGGGAACAACAGTTCGAATCATCTGCGACACCGTAGATTTCAAGAATCACCCCAAACGTCACTATTATCTCTATGACCTCTTCGATCACGATCCCAGCATGCCGCACCATGCCATGCCGGAACACAGTAAGCAACTTTTCGATAGTGTTCGCGAAAGGTTTTCTGAATTTCCTAACGTCACCGTGACACAAGGAAAGGTACCGGAAGTCCTCAGCCTTACTGCGCCAGAGAAGATTGCCTTCATGCATCTTGATCTGAATAACGCGACGGCGGAGATCGGGGCCCTGGAAGTATTATTTGATCGTATGGTTCCAGGTGCGGTCTTGGTTCTCGACGACTATGGCTGGCTCGCATACAGGGCGCAGAAGCTTGCGGAAGATCCCTGGTTGGAGCAGCGTGGCTATCGCGTACTCGAACTTCCGACGGGCCAAGGTATCGTGATCAAGTGAACGAGAATTTCCTTCATTCGTGGAGTAATCTGTTCATCAGCGCTTCAAAATGATCAACTCAGTTTTCAGTACCATGACAAAAGAGGGTGGAGAAATGAGTCCAGAGTTGCAGTTCCAAAACGATCGGCAAGAGCGGATCAGAAGCTACTCGAGCGATAATGCCTTCCGCTCGGTTTCTGCGCAGTGGCTTGAAGCATCCATGCGGCGCAAATACGTGTACAACTTTGACTGGTTGGGTCGGCCGATCATTCAATATCCGCAGGATATGGTGGCGGTCCAGGAATTGATTTGGAACATCCGCCCCGACCTCATCATCGAGACCGGGATCGCCCACGGTGGATCCCTCGTGCTGAGTGCTTCCATGCTGGCAATGCTGGACATGTGCGACGCCATCGAACAAGCAATCACGATTGATCCTCGCAAGTCCAGACGCAAGGTCATCGGCGTGGATATCGACATTCGTCAGCACAACCGCGAAGCCATCGAGTCTCATCCTATGTCCAGCAGGATTCAGATGATCCAGGGCTCCTCCATCGATCCAGCCACCATATCGGAAGTGCGGGAGACTGCCAAAGGATTCGAGCGAGTGATGGTCTTCCTGGACTCCATGCACACTCACCAACATGTGCTGGAAGAACTTCGGGCTTATGGGAATCTCGTGTCCGTCGGCAGTTATTGCGTGGTGTTTGACACCTTTGTCGAAGACATGCCCGAAAACCTGTTCCCGGATAGACCATGGGAACCTGGAAACAATCCCAAAACTGCAGCGAATGAATTCCTGAAGAATGATGACAGGTTTTGCCGAGATCCCGAGTGGGAATCAAAGCTTCAGGTTACTGTGGCGCCGGGCGGATTTTTGTTGCGGGTAAAGTGAAAAAGATAAGAGGTAGGTTCAAAAGAGAACCCTTTGAAGACGATAGTCACTCCAGTATAGCGTAACTTACATGCGGTTCAAAAGGAAACCTCTGGATACGTAGGCTCTTCAATCCGATATATTCCATCACCGCCCTGGTCTCACCTGGCCAAGTTCGATTGTTGAGCTCGTCAAATATAATGATTGCCCCCTTGGGCATGCGGGGAACAAAGTGTTCCAAGCAAGTCAGAGTGGGCTCATACAAGTCCAGATCCAGGTGAAGCAACGAGACCACGGTTTGGGGTTCGCGCTCCAGATAGGCAGGCACAGTAGTCTTGACGTCACCTTGCACGAGTTCCACTTTCTGCACGTGACCTATGAAGCGATTGGCATCGAACAGAGCTATCGCATCGTTCAGATCTGCCAAACTGTCAGCCTTGTAACCACCTTGACGTCGCTCCGATGTCTGAATAACTGCATGCTGATCCTCTGGCGCCACTGCGGTAAAGCCGGAGAAGGTATCAAACCCCACGATGCGGCGCTGCAAGTTGACCGGTTCCAAGATCGAACTGATTTGGGCAAAGGTCATCAAACCACCCCCCCAATTCACACCACACTCCATCACATCGCCTTGCACCTGGAGGGCAAGCTTGAAGACTTCCGTCAGGCACAAGAAGCGCGACAAACTCTGACGCGGCACGTAGCAAGCAAAGTTTTCAAGCTTCTCGACTTGAGTGCCCGACGCGCGGGTGAAGAGATCCTCCAAAGCGCCGCGATAGCCTACCTCTTCCTCGGAACTCCGACCGGTCTGACGAAAGCGTGATGGATCATTCATGGCAGTATGTTGATGGTGATCTTTGGGTTACTGACAGGCTTCGCGGGCAAGTTCCCTCTCCCTGCGCTGGGCAGCATCGTGGCCCGGGTAGTCCACGAAAAATACATTGGTTCTGTCACCGGTGGGGAAGCGCTGGCGGCGGTATTCAGGATCACTCAAGTCAGTCACACGCAACTGTACTGTCCAGCGCACTTGACCACCAAGGTTGGGAGTGCTGCGATGCAGGAGCATCTGCTTGAAAACAACGATATCACCCCTATTGGCAGCGATAGTTACCGGCTCTTCCTGAACTTCACGATCCAACGCGATATCACGCTGCAGCATCGGAACATAGGGTGCCACGGCCTTGTCGCTGATGCGTTTGAAAGGGGCGAGCCCCGCCTTGTGACTACCGGGAATGACTTGAATGGTACCCATTCTATGATTGACTTCCTGGAGTGGTATCCAAACAGTCACTGCATTGAAGGACCCCAACAGATAAACTGAATCCTGATGCCATGCAAAAAGGTGCCTTTCGTCATTGGGGCGGTCCATCCGCATATTGCAACACCCCATCAGTGAAGGATGTTGCATACCCAGATCACGGCACATTTGGTGGATAGCCGGACTTCCCGACATTCGGGACAATGCAGGCATATACTTGAGCCGATCATATAGCAAAGACTGCGTCTGGGGCGTAAGTGTATAGCGGGTGGTATCACAAGAGCAAAACTGGGGGTCCACAATCATCCGACCCAAATCGTCCAGCTGTGCCTGAAGCTCTTCAAGCTCGCCATTGCGCCAAAAGTCTCTAAATACTATGAAACCATCATTTTCGAATTGAGCGGCGTCACTACGAAGATCTTGCATTGCATACTCCTTACCACACCTTTTTATACCGGACTTTCACTCCGAGCTCAAACGGGTAGTTTACTCAATTGTTACTGCTGGACTTCTGCAGCATCGTCATCTGCTGCGAGACGTAGGAGTTCAGGGAGTTGAACTTCGAGATCGTGGTGTCCAGTGACGAGTACTCTGCGCGCAGGCGCTTCTCCACTGCCGCCACCCGTTGCTGGTAGCGACTCTGATCCTTCTGATTGGCCTCCAGTTGGCTCTGCAGTGACTTCGTCATGTTCGGCACGGCGCCACCGGTCACCGCCAGCAAACTATCTGTCATGGTCTGGAAGCGCCTGCCCAGGCCAGCGGCACCCGGGGCCGACGACGATGCCGTCATCGCCGTCTTCATTTCGTCCAGATTGTTCAGCGCCCTGTCGAGCTTGGCGCTGGCCACCTGCAGTGTGCCGTCACGCTGCACCTCGATGCCCATGCTGGACAGGGTGTTGAAGGTGGCCGAAGAGGTGGTGGACTCGACGGTCCTGGACTTCAGCTGGTTGAGGATGCCCACCACGGCGCCATTGCCTTGGAATATCCCGGCCTGTTTGGTCGCGGGGTCGTACTTGGTTTGATCGGACAGAAACTTGGACAGCGTGTTGTAGGCACTGACGAAGCCATTGACGGCCTGGCGGACGGATGCCGTGTCCTTGCCGACGTTGAGGTTGACGTTGGATGTGGTGACCTTCCGGGCCGTGAAGCTTACCCCCTGGAGGGCGCCGGTGAACACGTTGCTCGCCGACTTGACCTCGATGCCATTGACCGTGGCCACGGCATCAGCTGCGGCGATCGTTCTGGACATCTGAGGTGAAGCGCTGGCGGGGTCGTAGGCCAGCCTTGAAAGCCCCGCGCCATCCGTGTTGATGCCGTCATCGTCGGCCACCGTCACCCTGAAAGCATTGACGGCGCCAGTGGAGGTGGATTGAAGCGACAGGCGAACGCCACTGGCGTCTGTCACCAATGAGGCAGAAACCCCCGCGTTGGCGGCATTGATCTTGTCCCTGATGGTGCTGAGCGAATCGCCGGCGGCGATGGAGACGGTGGCAGGAGTGCTGCCGCTCTTGGGCGCGAAGACGTTCCCCGGCTGCCATTCCCCCAGGCTGAGCGTCAGGGTTCCAGAACCCACGGTCTGGGTTGGTGCTGTGAACTGCCCGGAACCTGAAACCAGGGTCTGACCTGCTGCCAGGGACGTGACCCCTATGGAAAAGGAGCCGAGTGCCGGCGCTGAGCCGCTTGCCAAGGCCGCCGTCACCGAGGTTGAATCGCTCGAGGTCACGCTCATGGCCTCGTAGGTCCCAGGAGTGGCCAGTTTCTTCGCGGCATCCTGCAAGCCCGCCAGCGCGCCCTGCAGTTGGCCCACGCCGCTGAGCCTGGTCTGAAGGGTGGCGGCCTTGACCTGCAGGTTCTGTATGGGTCTGCGTTCCAAGGACACCAATTGGGTGACGATGGAGTTCACGTCCAAGCCACTGCCAATACCGGGTGAAGACAAGCCCGCCATCTGGACCCCACTTTTTCAATGAGAGATCGGGCCCGAACGGGATGCCGAACGGGCCCTGAGTCACGCTGCCTGAGAAAAGGGCCTCAACCGCCCCTGAGCAACTGCAGCACCTGTTGCGGCGCCTGGTTGGCCTGCGCGAGCATGGCATTGGCGGCCTGCTGCAGCACATTGGCCCGCGACAGTGCCGCCGTCTCCTTCGCAAAGTCCGCATCCTGGATGCGGCCACGCGATGCCGTCAGGTTTTCAGACGCTGTCTGATTGTTGCTGACCGTGGATTCGAACCTTGATTGCAGAGCGCCCAGCTTGGCACGTTCAGTGTTCAGGAACTGAAGTGCGGCGTCCACCACCTTGAGGGCGCCACTGGCCCCGCCATAGGTGCTCACGTCCACCGAAGCCACGGTACTCAAGGTGGCGTTTTGAGTCGTGGCCCCGAAGAATGAACCCGAGGCACTGTCCACCGCCGAGAACGACTTGTCGCTGTCCAGCGTGATGTAGCCGCTGGACAAGGCGCTGTTGGCGGTCGTGTCAGCTGCCAGCGTCGCTGCAGCC
>JBILSM010000173.1:0-4873 GCA_044372085.1 Rubrivivax sp. | reverse complement strand
TGATCGACAAGGGCGCGGACGTGATGTATGCCGAGCGCTTTGGCGTGAGCGACGCCGCCAAGGAGCGCAAGGTGCTGGCCATCGGCAACGTGATCGACACGCAGAAGGACTACCCCGACACCGTGGTGGCCTCGGCACTGTGGAACATGGAGCCCACCATCGACCGCGCTCTCAAGGCCGTCAAGGAAGGCAAGTTCAAGGCCGAGGACTACGGTCAGTACTCGATGATGAAGTTCAAGGGCAGTGAACTGTCGCCCCTGGGCACCTTCGACGCCAAGATCCCCAAGGCGATCAAGGACAAGGTGGCCCAGCGCCAGAAGGAGATCCTGGACGGCAAGTTCACCGTGAAGGTGGACGACAACCAGCCCAAGCCCACGGCCAAGCCGGCAGGCAAGTGACCGGCTGAGGGAGAACTGAGGGTGGCGGCAGCTTCGTCAACGGCGCAGGTTCGCGCCCTCGTCTTTGACATCTTCGGCACGGTCGTCGATTGGCGCTCCTCCGTGGCCGCCGAGGTGCAGGCGCTGGGCTGGCCGGTGGACCCGCCCGCCTTCGCCGACGCCTGGCGCGCCGGCTACGCCCCGGCCATGCAGGCGGTGCGCGAGGGCCGCCTGCCGTGGACGAACATCGACGGCCTGCACCGGCGCATCCTGGACGGCCTATTGGCCGAGCGCGGCCTGGCCCCGCCCGAGGCCGAGGTGGCCGAACTCAACCTCGTGTGGCACCGCCTGGCCCCGTGGCCGGACAGCGTGTCCGGGCTGCAGCGGCTGAAGACGCGGTATCCCGTGTGCACCCTGTCCAACGGCAACCTGCGCCTGCTGCTGGACATGGCGCGCCACGCCGGCCTGGCCTGGGACACCCTGTTCTCGGCCGAGCTCTTCGGCCACTACAAGCCCGACCCCGAGGTCTACCTGGGCGCAGCACGTCTGCTGGACCTGCAGCCGGCGCAGGTGCTGATGGTGGCCGCCCACCCGAGTGACCTGCGCGCGGCTGCCGCCTGCGGCCTGAAGACCGCCTACGTGCCGCGCCCGCTGGAGCGCGGGCCCGGCGGCTGGATGGAGCCTTGGACGCCCGGCGAGTTCGACGTGGTGGCCCCGGACTTTTCAGCCCTGGCGGCCGCGCTGGGCGCCTGAGCTCACGGGATGCAGAACGCAGCGCCCGAGGTAGGCGCCGGCCCCGATCTGGTGCGGCCGGTGCTGCGGCTGAGCGGCATCACCAAGCGCTTCGGCGCGCTCGTGGCCAATGACGACATCTCGCTGACCCTGGCGCCGGGCGAGGTGCTGGCCTTGCTGGGGGAGAACGGCGCGGGCAAAAGCACGCTGGTGTCCATCCTGTTCGGTCACTACGTGGCCGACGCGGGCTCGATCGAGGTCTTCGGTCAGGCGCTGCCGCCGGGCCAGCCCAAGGCGGCACTGGCCGCGGGCATCGGCATGGTGCACCAGCACTTCACGCTGGCCGACAACCTCAGCGTGCTGGACAACGTGATGCTGGGCACCGAGCCGCTGTGGCGGCCGTTCTCGCGCCGCGCCGAGGCACGCGCCCGCCTGCTGAAAGCGGCGGGCGACTTCGGCCTGGAGGTGGACCCGGACGCCCGCATCGGCGATCTGTCCGTGGGCGAGCGCCAGCGGGTGGAGATCCTCAAGGCCCTGGTGCGCGGCGCGCGCATCCTCATCCTGGACGAGCCCACCGCCGTGCTCACGCCGCAGGAAAGCGAATCGCTGTTCGCCACGCTGGCGCAGATGGTGGTGCAGGGCCTGAGCGTCATCTTCATCAGCCACAAGCTGGACGAGGTGCTGCGCGTGTCACACCGCGTGGCGGTGCTGCGCGCCGGGCGGCTGGTGGCGCAGATGCCCTCGGCCGGCGCCACCCCGGCCCAACTGGCCGAGGCCATGGTGGGGCAGCGGGTGGTCAAGCCGGTGCGGGCCAGATCAAGCGCCACCCATGATCTTGAAGAGAGCGTGCGCTCACATGGTGCAGTGTGCGAGCTGCGCGATGCCACCGTGCGTGGCGACGGCGCCTGGCCGCTTCTGGACCGGGTGACGCTCGGTCTGCAGCGCGGCGAGGTGCTGGCCATTGCCGGCGTGGCCGGCAACGGGCAAGCGGCATTGGCCGAGGTGCTGTGCGGCCAGCGGCCGCTCGATGCCGGGCAGGTGCTGCTGCTGGGGGTGCCGCTGCCGCGCGGCCCGCGCGCCGTGGTGCGGGCCGGCGTGGCGCGCATCCCCGAGGACCGCCACGCCGTGGGCGCCGTGGGCGACCTGGCGCTGTGGGAGAACGCCGTGCTGGAGCAGTACGCCGAACCGGCCTTTGCCAGGGCCGGCTTCGTGCGCCGCGCCGCCGCCCGCGCCTACGCGCAGGACCTGGTCACACGCTTTGACGTGCGCGGCACGGAAGGCGCCGGGCTGGACACCGTCACCCGGCAGCTGTCGGGCGGCAACATGCAAAAGCTCATCCTCGGCCGCGCCCTGGGCGGCCGAACCCCAGCCCTGGTGCTGGCCAACCAGCCCACCTGGGGGCTGGACGTGCGGGCGGTGGCCTATGTGCACCAGCAACTGCTGGACGCCTGCGCTGCGGGGGCCGCCGTGCTGCTGATCAGCGAGGACCTGGACGAGATCCTGGCGCTGGCCGACCGCATCGCCGTGATGCACCACGGCCGCCTGACCCCGGCCGAACCCACGGAACGCTGGACGCTGGCGCGCATCGGCCTGGCCATGGCAGGAGGCGCCCGTGCGGCTTGAGCGGCGCGCCCAGGTCTCACCGGCCTGGCTGCTGGCCGCGCCCTTCGGGGCCGTGGCCTTCACGCTGCTGGTGAGCTCACTCCTGGTGGCCTGGGCTGGTGCACCCGTGGGGCGGGCCTATGCGCAGTTGCTCGAAGGCGGCTTCGGTTCGCGGCTGGCGATCACCGAAACCCTCACGCGCGCCACGCCGCTCATCCTCACCGGCCTGGCCGCGGCCGTGGCCTTCCGCGCGCGCCTGTTCAACATCGGCGCCGAGGGCCAGCTCTACGCGGGCGCCCTGGCGGCCGTGGCGGTGGGTGGCCTGCATGGCGGCAGCGGCTTCGACGCGCCCGCGTGGCTGCTGTTTCCGCTGATGGTGGCCGCCGCCATGGCGGCCGGGGCGCTGCTGCTGCTGGGCCCCGCACTGATGAAGTCGCGCCTGGGGGTGGACGAGGTGGTGACCACGCTGCTGATGAACTTCATCGTGCTGCTGGGCGTGTCGGCCCTGCTGGACGGCGCCATGAAAGACACCACCGCCATGGGCTGGCCCCAGAGCGTGGCCCTGCAGGACGCGCTGCAGCTGGACAAGCTCATCGAGCGCAGCCGCGTGCATACCGGGCTGCTGGCAGCGCTGGCCCTGGCCGTGGCGCTGTGGGTGCTGCTGCAGCGCACCACCACGGGCTTCGAGATCCGCGCCGTGGGCGCCAACCCCGGTGCAGCCGGCTTTGCCGGCATGCCCGTGGGCTGGGTGACGGTGAAGGTGGCCCTGCTGTCGGGTGCCCTGGCCGGCCTGGCCGGGGCCATCGAGGTGGCCGGGCGCACCGGCTACGTCACGCTGGACATGAGCCCGGGCTACGGCTACAGCGGCATCGTCATCGCCATGCTGGCCATGCTCAACCCGATCGGGGTCGTCGCGGCCGCGGTCTTCGTGGCCGGCATGCTGGTGGGTGCCGACAGCATGAGCCGCGCCGTGAACGTGCCCACCTACATCGCCGACGTCATCGTGGCCGTGTCGCTGATCGCCATGCTGGTGGCCACGATGCTGACGCAGTACCGGGTGAGGCGGGCATGAGCGAAACCCTGGACCTGCTGATGTCCGCCCCCTTCTGGGTGGCGGTGCTGCGCATGGCCACGCCCCTGATCCTGGGCACGCTGGGGGTGCTGCTGTGCGAGCGCGCTGGGGTGTTGAACCTGGGCATCGAGGGCATCATGGTGGCCGGGGCCTTTGCCGGCTGGCTGGCGGTGTACCAGGGTGCGGGGCTGTGGACGGGGGTGGGCGTGGCGGCATTGACGGGGGCCGTGCTCGGCCTGCTGCATGGGTTCCTGACCGTGACGCTGTCGCTGTCCCAGCACGTCTGCGGCCTGGGCATCACCTTGCTGGCCACCAGCCTGGCGAGCTACGCCTACCGCGTGAGCTTTCCCAAGGTGGACAAGCCACCTACGGTGACCACCTTCGCGCCCATGGAGGGGTTGCCCATCCCGGTGCTGAACGCGCAGACGCCCCTGACGCTGCTGGCGCTGGCCCTGGTGCCGCTGCTGGCCTGGGGGCTGTACCGCACGCCACTGGGCCTGGCCGTGCGCATGGTGGGCGAGAACCCGGCCGCCGCCGAGGGCCAGGGCCTGAGCGTGGCGGGCCTGCGCATCGGCGCCATTGCCGCAGGCTCGGCGCTGATGGGCGTGGCCGGCTCGTTTCTCACGCTGGCGGCCTTCAACGCCTTCTTCTTCGACATGGTCAACGGCCGGGGCTGGGTCTGTGTGGCGCTGGTGGTGTTTGCCTCCTGGCGGCCGGGCAAGGCGCTGCTGGGCGCGCTGCTGTTCGCCTTCTTCGACGCGCTGCAACTGCGCCTGCAGCAGGCCGGCGGCGGGGTGCTGGGGACGGAACTGCCGTACCAGGTCTACCTCATGCTGCCCTACGCCATGGCCATCGTGGCGCTGGTGGTGATGGCGCGGCGCGCGGCCTACCCGCAGGCGCTGATGAAGCCCTACCGCAAGGGCGAGCGCTGAGCGCCTGCCGGGCGCCAGGGGCCGGCGGGCCACACCCGTGGTCCGGGCTTGTGGCCTAATCTTGCCTGCGCAAATTTCAACCGTTCCGGAGCGTTCTCATGGGCAACAAGATCATCACCGAAGCCGACCGCCGCGCCACGCCGCCCTCCAAGGCGCCC
>JBILSM010000013.1:0-45699 GCA_044372085.1 Rubrivivax sp. | reverse complement strand
ACGAGGTGATCGACTGGATAGCCTTCTACAACCACCGGCGACTACATTCCACGCTGGGCTACATGAGCCCCAGACAGTACGAGGAACGCTGGGTCGCGGCACAGCTCAACAAGGCCGCGTGACAAGGGCGCTAAGAGCTACGGGATTCAGGGGCAAGGTCATCTGGTAACTGCTGGCGCCGTCGTGGCTGTTGATCAGGATGATCTCGTTCGCCTCGGGCCGGGTCTGCACTTGGCCAGCGTGGCGCATGCGGATCATGTGCTTGGTGAACTCCGCCTTGCCCTCGACGCGGCTGGCGCCCTGGGCGACCATGAAGGGCTCGAAGCCCTCCTTGCGCAGGCCGCGCAGGACGTCGATGGTGGGGATGTAGGTGTAGCGCTCGGAGCGGCTCGCGTGCTTGCCCTCGGCGAAGATGGACGGCGCTGCGGCGCGCATCTGGTCTTCGTTCAGCGGGTGGTCACCGCGCATCACGCGGGTGTTGCGGGCAAAGCGGGTCGCCAGGGTCGGGGTCGAGTACATGATGGTTTCCTTCGATCGTTGAGTGAGGGTCGAAGGGCGGGCGCGGCTCGTCGGCGTATGGACCAACAGGGCGCCCACCCGATGAGGGTTCAGGCGTCGGCGTGCGCCGGCTGGCGCGCGCTGCGGGGCTTGGGGGTGCTGGCAGCCGGTGCGGCCGGTGCAGCCGGCTCGCCGCTGCGCGCGGTCGGCACGCCCTCGGCGCCCTGGCCACCGTGGCGGCGGGCTTCGCTCTCGGCACGGCTGTCGAGGTAGTCGATCTCCTCGGCCGTGAACGCCATGCCGTAGACAGTTTCGCCGTCCTTCTCGTAGTTGTTGTTACGCAGGCGGCCGACGATGTTGACGTGCGAGCCCTTGCCCAGGTACTCGGCGGCGTTCTCGGCCTGCTTGCCCCACAGGGTCCACTGGATCGCGGTGGATTCCTCCTCGCGGCTGTCGCCCTCACCCCGGCTCGGGCGCCGGGTGTTGCTGATGGCGGTCAGCACGCCCTTGGCGATCTTGCCCTCGCGGCCGTTGACGAATTCGAGCTTGACGGCGCCCGCCAGGTGCGCGTGGCGTTGGAACACTTGAACGTTGGCCATGGCCCTATCTCCTTGCGTGAGAGATCAGCCGGGCCCCGGTCCGGGTTGCCCTGAAAACTGATCCTCTCGCTCGAACTTCCTCGCTCCCGCCCACGGGCGGGCGGGGGGTGGGCATGACCCCTTTCCTCACGGGAAGGGGTTGGGGATGGGTGGGGTGCCTCGCAGCCGAAGCAGTGAGCCAGTTTCCCGGCCCACCGCTTGAAGATCCCCCCACAAGTCCCCCTCGCAATTCGACGGGGGCGCAGCTGGGGGGAGCGCGGTGGGACGACTGGCGCACGGGCTGCCCCCTCCCCCCCGGGCGGCGCAGCGTCGCGGCCGCTGTGCCAGCTTGACTGGCGCAGCGGTTGCAGCGCAGCCGACCGAAGATTCACGAGCAGCGGCGGCTCTGCGGCCGACGTGCCACCAAGGGAGCCGAAGGCGAGCGACTGGCGCGGCGGTCGAGTTGCTGATCGCTGGCTGTGCAGCGGCG
This sequence comes from Rubrivivax sp., assembly GCA_044372085.1. Classification (GTDB taxonomy): domain Bacteria; phylum Pseudomonadota; class Gammaproteobacteria; order Burkholderiales; family Burkholderiaceae_C; genus Rubrivivax. The sequence goes on along the minus strand of JBILSM010000013.1, from coordinate 44,133 downwards.
AAGCCGCTGATCGCTGGCTGTACAACGGCGAAGCCGCTGCGTGCACTTCTCTGCACCCCGGCATTCAGCGGCCCGGCTACGGGCATGGCGGGTGACCGGGGTGGCGATCTGGCCGGCGCCGCACCGAGTGGAGCGCAGCGCAGCGACCTGCAAGCCGGTCCGTTCGCCAAGCGGGCCTCGTGCACGCGCAGCGTGAAGGAAACAGGGCCCGCGGTCCCCGGGTACGGGAAAGGGCCGCTGCCGTCAATCCAGCCGGTACCGCCGGCCTGACCGTGTGGCGTGAGGGATGGCTGCCCGACAGGGGCGAGACGCTGGGCCTTTGACAGCGGCTCGACGCGCAGCGCAACAGCCCGGCCCTGCGCCGCGGGGACACGCCCAGGCCCGCGAAGACCTGGCGCCACCACCTGCACCAGCTGCGCCACAACGCTCAACGCCACACCTTCCGCCGCCAGATCGTTCACGCCCAGCGTCGACCCTGCTCGCCGTTTCGCGAACTTCGAGTATTTCGAGTGAACCTGATAAACTCAAGCGCATGAAGACCGCCCGCAAGCCCACCGAATCCTCGCTACGCATCGCCCCACCAGCCATGTCGGTGAACATCGACCCGTTGGTCGAGGTCGTGCGGCGCCACGTCAAGCTGACACCCCAGGCCACGCGGCTGATCAAGAGCGAATTCGCGCAGCTCTTCCAGAACCCGACCATCAACGGCCGCACCCGAAAGCCCACGACCATCCAGTCAGAACCCGCAACGGACCCGGTATTCACCACCCAGGAAGCGGCTGATCTGGTCGGCGTCTCCCGCCCTTACATCGTGGCGCGCATCGAAGCCGGTGACATCCCCCTGCACCAGCAAGTGGGCAACCAGCGACGTGTCCTCCAATCCGCCGTCCTGGCCTGGCACCGCCAGGAGCAGACCCGACGCCGCGAGGCCCTGGGCCAGCTCGGTGCCGACCTCGACAGCGAGATCTTCGCGGGCTGAGATCCGTGGTCCCTGTCGTTGCCGACGCCGACACCCTGTTCGGCGCCACAACCCGCGGCCTGTTGATCCATCTCGACTACCAGGGACTGATTCGCCTGCACTGGAGCCCGCTGATCCTCGACGAGCTGAGCCGGGCGCTCGTCGACACCGGCCGCAAGCCGGATCACGAGTCGGCGCGTCGGCACGAACAACTCATGCGGGCTGCCTTGCCGCAGGCGGAGATTCCGACGCAGCAGGTTCAGGCCCAGTTCGCCAGCGTATCGCCTTCGATGCGATCAGCCAAAGACACCCACGTCGCCGCCTGCGCAGCGGCCATCCTGGCCGGTGACTTCTATCCCGGCACCCAGGTCGTCAGCCTCGTCACCAAGAACATCCGCGACTTCGGCATCCGCAAGCTCGCCAGCCAGGGCATCGAAGTCCAGCGCCCGGACGCCTTCTTGCTGGCGCAATTCCGGCATGACCCCGCAGCCGTCGCTTCGGCCTTCGCGGCCTTGCGCGCCACGCTGCGCTCGGCACCCGAACCCGACCGGCTGCTGGAACGACTGGCAGCCGACGGCCAGAGCCTGACGGCGGCGGCCCTGCACGAAGCCTGGCAACAGGGCGCCGTCCGCCTTTGACGACGAGATCATTCTTCATGCATCCCTGGGCATTCCGCGCTCGCTTCCGCCGGGCCGCCTTCGGTTGGAAAGGCACCAAGCTCGCGATCGAGCGCATCCACGAAGCCCTCGCTGAAATCCGCGCCGTAGCACGCCACGACCCCGCCAGCGCAGCCGAGGGCGCCGTCCTGTTCCTGGAGAAGCTCTCCCCTGCCCTGACCCAGATCGACAGTTCCTCGGGTGCCCTCGGCAACGCCACTTACGCGGCCGTCCAGGAACTGGTGCCCATCATCAGCAAAGCGCCGGTGGACACCGCCACGCGCAAGAAGTTGCTCGACCGCCTCTTCGAGGCCGTTCAGGACGACGACCCGCCCTACATCGAGCACCTGGGCGACCACTGGGGCGATCTGTGCGCCACACCCGACCTCGCCTCGGCCTGGGCCGACCAACTGCTACCCACCCAGCGCAGCGTGCTGCTCGAGCGCAAGCGTGGCACCTACGCTTTCTTCTCCGGCACCACCCTCTGCTACAGCGCCCTGTCCAAGGCCGGCCGCCACGACGAGTTGCTGGAACTGCTGGCCCTGGATCCGCGACCGATCTGGCAGTACCTGGTCTGGGGTGCCCGCGTGCTGGCCGCGCGCGGCCAGGTCGACGACGCCATCGCCTACGTGCGTGAACGCGCGGGCAGCACCACCAGCCTGGAGACCATCGCGCGTTTTGCCGAAGAGGTATTGCTCAAGGCCGGCCGGCGGGCCGAAGCCTTCGACCAGTACGCCCTGCTGGCCAACCAGGCCAACTCCAATCTCTCGAACTTCCGCGCACTGGCGAAGAAGTACCCCGAGCTGGCACCCGACAAGCTGCTGGGCCACCTGATCGCATCGACGCCCGGCGAACCCGGCAAGTGGTTCGCCACCGCCAAGACGCTGAAGCTGTTCGATCGGGCGACCCAGCTGGCCTGGGCCTCCCCTTGCGACCCCAAGACCCTGACCCGTGCCGCGCGCGACCACCTGGTCAAGCAACCCGCCTTCGCCATGCAGTCCGCCCTGGCCGCGCTGCACTGGATGTCGATGGGCCACGGCTACGAACTCACGGGCTTCGATGTGCACGAAGCCCACCGCCTGGCCATCGAAGCGGCCGGCAGCGCCGAGCAGAGCGCCCAGGCACAGGCCGCCATCGAACAGGTGTTGGCTGCCGACCGCCCGATGTCGGACTGGCTGCGAAACGCGCTGGGCATCACGACCGGAGCACCGGCACCACGGCGCCATTGACTGCGGTCGAACGCCCAGACGTAAGTTGCGTTTGCACTTCAACGATTGACTTTCACCGTCGTTCAGCAACACCATGCCAGGATGCAGGCAGCTTCCAGGGCGACCAAGCCCACCCACGAACAGCAGGTGCTGCGCCTCGCGCGCAAGCGGACCCTGCTGCGCGCACGCGACCTGACCGAGCAGGGGCTGCCGACAGTCACGCTGACACGCCTGGTGCAGGCCGGCAAGCTCGAGCGCGCAGGCCGAGGCCTCTACAGCCTGCCCGACGCGCCGATCAGCGAACACCGGTCGCTGGCCGAAGTCTCGGTACGCGTCCCCAAGGGCGTCGTCTGCCTGCTATCGGCGCTGGAAGTCCATGAGATCGGCACGCAGGCGCCCTTCGAGGTCTGGATCGCGATCCCCCAGCACATGGTGAGCCCGCGGCTGGACCAGCCCGCCCTCCGCGTCGTGCGAATGTCAGACGCAGCCCTGGCCGATGGCGTCGACCGCCTGAAGATCGATGGTGTCTCAGTGCCCGTCTTCAACGCAGCGCGTACTGTTGTCGACTGCTTCCGGTGGCGCAACAAGATCGGCCTCGACGTGGCGCTCGAAGCCCTGCGTGAAGGCTGGCGCCTGCGCAAGTTCACGCTGGACGACCTGTGGCGCCACGCCCAGTGTGGCCGCGTCGCCAACGTCATGCGCCCCTACATCGAGGCCATCACGTCATGGCCCGGGTACTCAACCACGGCGCCACCCGGCAGTCGCGGTGGCGAGCGCGTCCCGCGAACCGGACTCCCGCCACACAGGCGCCGCGAACCATCGCCCATGGTGACTGAGCTCTTCGATTTCAGTGATCCGCGGTCCGTCGATACATGGCGCGCCATCGACGATCGTGTCATGGGCGGCGTCTCGCGCAGCCGCCTGAGGCACGACCGAGCCGGCCATGCAGTGTTCGAGGGCGACGTCTCGCTGGCACAAAACGGCGGCTTCGCCTCCGTGCGATCAAGCCCCGGCGAACGCGGAATGGCAGGCGCCACCACCTGCCTGATCGAGGCGCGTGGCGCCTCCAAGCAGTTCAAGCTCAGCCTGCTCACCGACGACGGCTTCGACAGCGTCAACTACCAGGCCAGCTTCACGACGACGGGCCACGATTGGCAAACCATCAGCCTGCCTCTCTCGGCATTCCGCGCCAGCTTCCGCGGACGCGACGTGCCGGGCGCGCCAGCCTTCGACCCAGCACGCATCCGCCAGGTCGGCTTACTGATCGCCGCCCGCCAGCCCGGGCCGTTCGCCCTTGACATCCGGCGCATCGGCCTGGCCTGAGAACGAAGCTTTGAAGGGGCGCCGCAAGGCGCCCCGAGCGAGGCCTACAGCAGGCCTCGCTCCGAGAAGGCGCACACATCCGCGCCCGCCACCACCAGGTGATCGAGCACCCGCACGTCCACCAGCGCCAGCGCCGACTTCAGCGTCTGCGTCAGGAACTCGTCGGCTCGGCTCGGCTCGACCGAACCCGAGGGGTGGTTGTGCGCCAGTACGACAGCGGCCGAATTGCAGGCCAGCGCGGCCTTGACCACCTCGCGCGGATACACCGAGGTCTGCGTCACCGTGCCGCGGAACATCTGCTTCAACTCGATGATCCGGTGCTGCGCATCCAGGAACAGCACGCAGAACACTTCGTGCTCCAGCACACCGATCTCCAGCAGCAGGTAGTCCTTCACCGCCTGCGGCGACGACATCGTGGCGCCGCGCCGAACGCGATGCGACAAGACGCGCCGCGCCTGCGACAGCACCTCCTCGGCACGCGCCGGACGGTATTGGCCATCGACATCGCGCACCAGCAGCGCATCGACGGGGACAACGGAAGAAGTGGAAGACAGCGACATGGCGAACTCCGGTCTGTGTCGGGCGGGATTGCCCGAGACCGAAGCACCACGCCGCAGCGCAGCAGTCAGGGTTCGCAGACGGCCGCAGGCCGCAAGCGCTCGCCCTGGCGAGCGTGCAGACCTTGACGGCGAGAACGACGTGGTAGCGTGGGTCGACACGGCAAGCCCCCCAACCTATCGGTCGCTGGACGCTGAAAGCCTGGGACAAGGGCGGACACGCTTACCCGGTGTCAATGACATCGATCATGTGCTGGGAAGCGCACTGCACCTTGCACTGCGCGGATGAGGGCGCCCGGCCCGCGACGGGCCGGCAACCGCCAAACGCTATGATTGGACCGTTGGTGCTCGTTGAGGCGTTCCGCCGAGACAGTTCAACGGGAATCAGGACGGTGAGGATCCGGCAGATCCGAACCCAACCTGAGCTGCCCCCGCAACGGTAAGCGGACGGTGAGGTCTGTCGTTTGTTGATGGACAACACCTGCTTGTGACACATTGCCACTGGAGTCGCTGCGCTCACGCGCTGCACTCCGGGAAGGCGTCACGGGTCGTCTCCGCCAGCCCGGATACCGGCCAACGAGGTGGTGCGCCGCGCGAGCGGCGCACCGTGAGGCGGCGGGCTGCGGGGAAGCGGCCAGGCGCGATCGTCCCGAGTCATCGCCATGTCCCTTTTTGTCCGTGCCCGAGCGCGCAGCGCTGTGGCTGCCGCATTCCCATTTCTTGGCCTGGGCGTCAGCCCCATCGCGCTGGCACAGGCCAGCACCGCCAGCCCTCCCGAGACCGTCGTGGTCACCGCCACCCGAACCCCACAGCGCGTGGACCAAGCGCTTGCGCAGGTCACCGTCATCGACCGCGCCCGTATCGAGGCTGCCAGCGGCCGCACCTTGGCCGAACTGCTGGCCGGCGAAAGCGGCGTTCAATCCTGGAGCAACGGCGGCCTGGGCAAGAACGCATCGGTCTCGCTGCGTGGCCTGGAAAGCCGCCACACCCTCTTGCTGATCGACGGCGTGCGCTACGGCTCGGCCACGCTGGGCACGCCGAGCTGGGACAACATCCCGCTGGACGCCATCGAGCGCATCGAGATCGTGCGTGGGCCGATGTCGGGGCTGTATGGCTCCGAGGCCGTGGGCGGCGTGATCCAGATCTTCACGCGCCGCGGGCAGCAGGGCTTCCACCCTGAGTTTGCCGCCACGCTGGGCAGCCGCAGCTACGGCGAGCTGGCCGCTGGCGCACGCTTTGGCAGCGGCCTCGTCGACGGCAGCCTGCGGCTGCAGCACCGGCGCACCGACGGTTTTTCAGCCGCCAACCCCAAGCTGCCGAGCAACTACAACCCCGACGACGATGGCTTCGACCAGACCAGCGTGAACGGCCGAATCGGCCTGCGTCTGGGCGACTGGCGTGCCGACGCGACGCTGCTCAAGACCGAAGGCACCAACCACTACGACGATGGTGCCGGTGTCGATACACGCGCCGCGCTTCGAACTGAGGTGATGTCACTCCAGCTGGCCGGCCCGGTGACCAGCGCGTGGCGCACCTCGGTCCGGGGCTCACGTTCGCGTGACGACTTCGAAACGCTGGCCAGCGCATCCGCCTTCAGCACGCTGGGCACCATCGGCACGACGCAGACCCAATTCGGCTGGGAGAACCAGATCAACACCCCGCTGGGCACTGCGCTGGTGTTGGCCGAGCGCGTGCAGCAGGAAGTCGAGCGCCCGGGGACCCCGTTCGCAGTGAGCGAGCGCAGCGTCACCGGCCTGGCCCTGGGCATCAACGGCGAAGCCGGTGCGCACGGCTGGCAGGCCAATGTGCGGCGTGACCGTAACTCGCAATTCGGCGGGCAGACCACGGGCTCGCTGGGCTACGGCTACGAACTGGCACCTGGGCTGCGCGCCACGGCCTCCTTTGGCACCAGCTTCGTGGCACCGAGCTTCAACCAGCTGTACTTCCCGGGCTTTGGCAACCCCAACCTGCTGCCGGAAGAAGGCCGCCAGCGCGAAGTGGGTCTGGTATGGCGCAACGGGCCCGTCACCAGCCGCGTGGCTTACTTCGACAACCGCATTCGCGGGTACATCAGCGGCGGCCCGCTGCCCACCAACATCCCGCGCGTCAAGGTGGATGGCATCAGCGCCAGCGTCGATGCGGTGCTGGGTGCCTGGACGCTGGCAGGCAGCATCGACAGCATCCAGCCCATCAACGCCACCGAGGGCACGACCAACTTCGGCCGCATCCTGCCGCGCCGCGTGCAGGACAGCGGCCGCCTGGCTGTGGACTGGCGTGGCGGCGGCTTCACGCTCGGTGGTTCGCTGCAGGCCTTCGGCGAGCGCTTCGACAACGCCAACAACAGCACCCGCCTGGGCGGCTTTGCCATGCTGGACCTGCGCGCCGAGTGGGCGTTTGCCCGCGACTGGGTGCTGGCCGCCAAGCTGAACAACGCAGGCGGCAAGACCTACGAGACGGTGTTCGGCTACAACCAGCCCGGCCGCGAGGGCTTCGTCACGGTGCGCTGGGCACCGCGTTGAGCGCGGCGCTGTCGGGGCACCGGGGCTTCATGCGATGACAGCCGCTGTGCTGGTTGCTGCGCCCGCCTCTGGCCAGGGCAAGACCACTGTGGCCGCGGCGCTCGCGCGGCTGCATGCCCGGGCCGGCGCGCGCGTGCAGGCCTTCAAGTGCGGGCCCGATTTTCTGGACCCGCAATGGCTGGCACTGGCCAGCGGCGGGCCGGTGCATGCATTGGACCTGTGGATCAACGGCGAGGCCGACTGCGCGCAGCGCCTGGCGCAAGCGGCGGCCGGCGCAGACCTGATCGTCGTCGAAGGCGTGATGGGCCTGCACGATGGCGAACCCAGCGCCGCCGATCTCGCGCGGCGATTCGGTCTGCCTGTGCTGGCGGTGATCGACGCATCGGCCATGGCCGGCACCTTCGCATCCGTGGCCCACGGCCTGCGCACCTGGAAGCCGGGGCTGCGCTGGGCCGGTGCCCTGGCCAACCGCGTGGGCAGCGCTCGGCATGCCGAGATGCTGCGGTTGGCAGTGAATGAAGGGTCCGAGCCTGGCGACGACGACGCATGGCAGGGCCACCTGCCACGCGACGAGAGCGTGACGCTGCCCTCGCGCCACCTGGGCCTGGCCGGCGCTGACGAGTTGCCCGACGCGCTGGCGCGGCTCGACCGTGCCGCCGACCTGTTGGCCGCCACGCCCTTGGGCCAGCGTCCGCTGGCGCAATGGCCAAGGTGGCAGCCGCCCAGCGTAGCAGCCGCCTCGGCGCTGGCGCCCAGGCTGCGCGGCCAACGCATCGCCGTCGCACGCGACGCGGCCTTTGCATTCATCTACCAAGCCAACCTCGACACCCTGCAAGCACTGGGCGCCGAGCTGAGCTTCTTCTCGCCCCTGGCCGGCGATGCGCTGCCCGCCTGCAGCGCCGTGTGGCTGCCCGGCGGCTACCCCGAGTTGCACGCCGCGCGGCTGGCCGAGTGCCACGCCCTGCGCGCCCAGCTGGCCCGCCATGTGGCCGAAGGCCGCGCGCTGTGGGCCGAGTGTGGTGGCCTGATGGCGCTGGCTGACACGCTGATCGACGGCCAGGGCCAGGCCCACTCGATGTGGGGCCTGCTGCCGGGCACTGCCGTGCTGGGCAAACGGCTGGCTGCGCTGGGGCCGCATGGCTGGCGAGAGGTTGGTCCTGAGGGCGCCGACGAACTGCGCGGCCACAGCTTCCACTGGTCGCGCTTCGACACGCCGCTGCAACCCGTGACCCTGACGACACCGGCCCGGGCGGGTGCATCGGGTGCATCCGGCGCCGCAGCTGGCGGCGAGGCGGTGTACCAGCTGGGCAGCCTGCGGGCCAGCTGGTTCCACCCCTGGTTCGCGTCTTCGCCCGCCTTCACGGCGCGCCTCTTCGGCAGCGTGGCCAAACCATGAAGCCGGCACACGAACTCATCCTGGGCGGCGCCCGCAGCGGCAAGTCGCGCCTGGCCGAAACGCGTGCCGGCGACTGGCTGGCCGGCGCACCGGGCCGCAGTGCCGTGCTGGTGGCTACGGCCATGGCGGGTGACGATGAGATGACCGCACGCATCCAGCGCCACCAGCAGGACCGCGCCGCGCGAGTGCCCACGCTGGCCACTGTGGAGGCGCCCACGGCACTGGCCGCAGCGCTGCACAGATACACGGCGCCCGATCGGCTGCTGGTGGTGGACTGCCTGACCTTGTGGATCACGCAATGCCTCATGCCACCGGGCAGCACGGGGCTAGATCACGACGCCTGGCAGCGTGAAGAACAGGCGCTGCTCGACGCCCTGGACGACCTGCCCTCGCCCGTGGTGCTGGTGTCCAACGAGATCGGCCTGGGCGTGCTGCCCATGTCGCGCGAAGCCCGAACCTGTGTCGACGCACTGGGCCGCCTGCACCAGCAGGTGGCCGCGCGTTGTGCCCACGTGACGCTGATGGTGGCGGGTTGCCCGATGGTGGTGAAGGGGTGAAGCCGTGAAGGAGCCCACGTGAAGCTGATCACTCTGGCACGCCGCTGCGTGTTGCTGGGCCTGCTGGCTTCGGCCCTGGCCGCCAGCGCGCAAGGCACCACGGCGCCACCCATCACGGTCCGCGACGACCGCGGCACCGAGCACCGCTTCGCCAGCCCGCCGCAACGCATCGTCACGCTGCTGCCCTCGCTGACCGAATCGGTCTGGGCGCTGGGCGGCGGCCCGCGCCTGGTGGGTGTGGACCGGTTCAGCAACTGGCCCGCCGACCTGGCCGCGCTGCCGCGCCTGGGTGGGCTGGATGACGCGCAGATCGAGAGCATCGTGGCGCTGAAGCCCGACGTGGTGCTGGCCTCCACCTCGGCGCGGTCCATCGACCGGCTGGAAGCGCTGGGCTTCAAGGTGATGCGGCTGAAGTCGGAAACCCATGCCGATGTGCGCCGCACGCTGGTGCTGCTGGCCACGCTGCTGGGCACGCCGGCCGAAGGCGAACGGGTGTGGCAGCGCATCCAGCGCGACATCGCCGCGGCTGCCGCGCGCGTGCCATCAGCCCAACGTGGCCAGCGCGTTTACTTCGAGATCGGCGGCGGCCCTTATGCCGCTGGCCGCAGTTCCTTCATCGGCGAGACGCTGTCGCTGCTGGGCATGGACAACATCGTGCCCGCTGACATGGGCCCCTTCCCCAAGCTGAACCCCGAGTTCGTGGTGCGCGCTCTGCCGCAGGTGGTGATGGGCGTGCAGCGGGAACAGGCAGCCATGGCCGCGCGGCCGGGCTGGCAGAGCATCCCGGCCATCGCGCAGAACCAGCGCTGCGGCTTCGAGACGCCGCGCTACGAGATGCTGATCCGCCCTGGCCCGCGCATGGGTGAGGCGGCGGGTGTGCTGGCGGATTGCCTGGCGGGCCTGAGCCACCCGGCGAAGCCGTGACGGCCATGGGTACGCCAACACCCATGCAAAGCTCAGCCCAGCATGAGCCGCCGCTGAGTGCGTTGCAAATGGCGGCGCCAGATCATGCCCATCGCGCCCGCCGCCGCCTCGCACTGGCCATGCTGGTGCTGATCGCTGTCGCTGCCGTGGCCGGGCTGATGACCGGCACGCGCGGCTTTTCGCCCAGCGCCTTCTGGGCCGACCTGATGGGCGACCAGGCGGCGCTCATCGTGGGCCAGATCCGCGCGCCGCGCACCCTGGGCGCGGCCTTGGTGGGCGCGCTGCTGGGCCTGGGCGGCGCGCTGGCGCAGGGCCTGTTCCGCAACCCGCTGGCCGACCCCTACCTGCTGGGCTCGGCCGCAGGCGCCGGGCTGGCGGTGGTGCTGGTGTTCGCTGGCGTGTCCATCGCCGGGGCCAGCATCAGCCTGGCGGCCATGGCCTGGATGGAACGGGTGGGTGTGGTGGCCGCCGCCTTCTTCGGTGCGCTGGCCGGCGTGGCCCTGACGCTGCTGCTGGCGCAAGGTGCCGTGCAAACCATGCGCCTTCTGCTCAGCGGCGTGGTGGTGGCGGTGCTGCTGGGCGCGGTGAGCGACCTCGTCACCGTGGCTTCGCCCGACGCGCTGCGCGGCAAGCAGGCCTTCATGCTGGGCAGCACCAGCTTCCTGGGCTGGGACGCCATCGGCCTGCTGGCGCTGGGCCTGGGGCTGCTGCTGCCGCTGGTGTTGCTGCGCGTCCGCGCGCTGGACGCGTTGACGCTGGGCGAAGACAGCGCCGCCAGCCTGGGGCTGGACCTGCCGCGCGTGCGCCTGGTCCTGGTGGCGCTGCTCAGCGCCACCACAGCCTTGGCGGTGGCGCATGTGGGCCTGGTGGCCTTCGTCGGCCTGGTGGCGCCGCACCTGGTGCGCCGCCATGCGCCGGGTGCCCACGGCTGGCTGCTGGCGGCCAGCGCGGGCATGGGCGCGGCGCTGCTGTTGGGGGCCGACGTGATCTCGCGCGCCGTCATCGCGCCGCAGGAACTGCCGGTGGGCGTGGTGACCGCGGTGGTGGGTGGCGTCTACCTGTTCGTGCTGCTGCGGCGCCGGGGCTTGCAATGAACGGCTGCCTGCAAGCGGTGGATGTCCGCGTGCAGCTGGGCGGCCGCGATGTGCTGGACCGTGTCAGCGCGCAGATCGCGCCCGGCTGGACAGCCATCGTCGGACCCAACGGCGCGGGCAAGTCCACGCTGCTGCGGGCGCTGGCCGGCCTGCAGCCCCTGGCCGGAGGCCATGTGCACATGCAAGGCCGCAATGTGCACACGACGGCTGCGCCCGAGCGCGCCCGCCACATCGCCTGGCTGGCCCAGGGCGGTGAAACCAGCGGCGACCTGAGTGTGCGCGAGACGGTGGAGCTGGGCCGCATCGCTCAGCGCGGCCTGCTGCGCACGCTGAACACCCACGACCACACCGTAGTGGCGCAGGCCATGGCCGCGACCGAATGCAGCGCCTGGGCGGCACGGCGGCTTCACGAACTCTCGGGCGGCGAACGCCAGCGTGTGCTGCTGGCCCGCGTGCTGGCCACCGAAGCGGCGGTGCTGCTGCTGGACGAACCCACCACGCACCTGGACGCGCCGCACCAGGTGGCCCTGGCCCGGCTGTTCCGCCGGCTGGCGCAGCCCGCAGCCGGCGACACGCAACGCGCCGTGGTCACCGTGCTGCACGACCTGCCCATCGCGCTACGCGCCGACCACGTGCTGGTGATGCAGGCAGGGCGCGTGGTGGCCGCTGGTGCGCCGGCATCGCCGGACCTGCACCGCGCGCTGGAGAAGGTGTTCCAAGGCGCCGTGCGCGTGTCCCCGGGCCCCAGTGGCGCCAGCGTCGTGCTCGCGCTCGACAACTGACCTCACTCACATCCCATGCAGATCGAAGCACCCCCCACCGCCCGCGACACGCCCAAGCCGCAAGGCGAACGCCGCGGGCTCGTCATCGTCCACACCGGCCACGGCAAGGGCAAGAGCACAGCAGCCTTTGGCCTGGCGCTACGCGCGCACGGGCGGGGCAAGGCCGTGAAGATCTACCAGTTCATGAAAGTACCCTCGGCACGCTTCGGCGAGCACCGGGTGTTCGAGCAACTGGGCGTGCCCATCGAAGGCCTGGGCGACGGCTTCAGCTGGAAGAGCCGCGACCTGGCGCATTCCGCTGAACTGGCGCGCCAGGGCTGGGCGCGGGCAGCCGCCACCATCAGTGCGGGCGAGCACTTCCTCGTGGTGCTGGACGAAGTGATGTACCCGCTGCGCTACGGCTGGATCGAGCTGCCGGCGCTGCTGGCCAGCCTGCACGAGCGGCCGCCCCACGTGCACGTGGTGCTCACCGGCCGCGGCGCGCCGCAGGAGCTGGTCGAGCTGGCCGACACCGTCACCGAGATGACCAAGCACAAGCACCACTTCGACGCCGGGGTGCCGGCGCAGCGCGGCATCGAGGATTGACCGGCCATGGCCACTGAAGACGTCACGCTGCCAACGACCGAACTGCTGGTGTGTACCACCTGCCGCCCAACTGACGCACCGCGCGAAGGGCAGGCTGCTGGCCAGACACTGTTCGAGCACCTGGAAGCCGCACTGGCTTTCAGTGATGAACCGTCTGCCGCATCCGTTCCGCGCCTGCGCGGCATCGCCTGCCTGGGCGCCTGCTCGCGCAGCTGCAGCGTGGCGCTGCAGGCGCCGGGCAAAACCTGCTACGTTTTCGGCGGGCTGGCACCCGACGACGACAGCGTGCAGGCGGTGATGGCCGTGGCGCAGCAGCATGCCGCCAGCACCGACGGCGTGCTGGCCTGGGCCGAGCGCCCGCAGCGCCTGCGCCAGGGGCTGATCGCCCGCCTGCCGGCGCTGGCTGTGCCGCCCATCCCAGGGCCCATTACTGTGCCCATCACCGGGCCCATCACCGGGCCCAGCGCCTGAACACCCATGCTGGCTGCCCCCACCCTGCTGCTGGCCGCCGCGCTGGACCGCGCCTTCGGCGAGCCGCGCAACGCCTGGCACCCTGTGGCATGGTTCGGCCGCGCGGTGCAGCCGCTGGGGCTGCTGCTGCTGCGCATGCCACCGCGTGCAGCGCTGGTGGCCGGTGGTGTGGCCTGGGCGCTGGCGGTGGGCAGCGTAGCCGCGCTGGCCTGGGCACTTCAGCAGGCCCTGGATCGGCTGGCGGCGCCCTGGCTGGCGGCCATGGTGGCCGCACTGCTGCTGAAGCCGGCGATGAGTTTTCGCATGCTGCATGACGAAGTGGCAGCGGTGGAAGCGGCTCTGCAGCAGAGCCTGGACGCCGGCCGCGCCCGCGTGGCCTTGCTGTGCAGCCGCGATGTGAGCACGCTCGATGCGAACGCGGTGCGCGAGACCGCCATCGAGACCCTGGCCGAGAACCTGAACGATGCCTGGGTGGCGCCGCTGTTCTGGTTCGTGGTGTTGGGCCTTCCGGGCGCCTGGGCCTTCCGCGCGGCCAACACGCTGGATGCGATGTGGGGCTACCGCGGGCGCTGGGAGTGGGCCGGCAAGGTGGCCGCGCGGGCCGACGATGTGCTGGCCTGGGTGCCGGCGCGCATCACCGCCGCGCTGCTGTGGCGGCCGGCTCTGCCGCTGCGCCACCTGGCCTTTCAGGCGCGACAAACCCCGTCGCCCAACGGCGGCTGGCCGATGGCTACGATGGCGCTGCGGCTGGGTATCAGCCTGGGCAAGCCGGGTGTCTACCGGCTCAACGCCGCCGCGCCTGCGCCTTCGGCCAGCGCGGTCACGCAGGCACTGGTCGCAGCCCGACACGCAGCGGCAGCGGCCTGCGTGATCGCCATCGCGGTGTTGGTCGCGATCGCAGCCATTGCGGCCACCGCAGCCAGCGGAGCGCCGGCATGACGCCCCGCATCCACGGCGGGCCCGATGCCCAAGGTGTGCTGCCGCACGACTTCTCCACCTGCGCACATCCGCTGGGGCCATGCCCCGGCGCATGGCAGGCGGTGCAGGCAGCCGATGCACGGCACTACCCCGACCCCGAAAGCACGGCCCTGCGGCAACGGCTGGCCGCGCACCACGGTGTCGCGCCCGAGCGCGTTCTGGTGGCGGCCAGTGCCAGCGAATTCATCCAGCGCATCACCGCCACCGCGCTGGCCTTGCATGCCGGTCCCGTCATCGTGCCCGCGCAGGCCTACGGTGACTACGCTGCGGCTGCACAGGCCTGGGGCCGACCGCTCGCATCGGCGGCAAGCGCCGATGCAGCCGACCTGAGCCACGCCGCGCTGCGCTGGTGCGCCGACCCCGGCAGCCCTTGCGGGCAGGATGACCCGGTGCCGCCCAAACCGAACGAGGTGCCGACCGTGCTCGACCGCGCCTATGCGCCACTGCGCGTGTCGGGCCGATCGCACTGGACGCCCGACGCCGCCGACGCCGTTTTCCAGCTCTGGACACCCAACAAGGCCTTGGGGCTGACGGGTGTGCGCGGCGCCTACGTCATCGCCCCCCGCCATGCACCCGCGTTGTTGATGGCCCGCCTGCACGCGCTGGCGCCGTCATGGCCAATGGGTGCGCATGCGGTCGCGATGCTGCACGCCTGGTGCGAGCCCGGCACCGCGGCTTGGCTGGCAGGCAGCCTCCCCGCCTTGGCCCAAGCCCGGGCCGCGCTGGCAGCCGGCCTGGCCGAGCGGGGGTTTGTGCTGCGGCCTGGCGCCGCGCCGTTTTTCTGCGCGCGCGTGCCCTTGCGCTGGCAAGACGCCGCCCGCGCATTGCGCAAACACGGCGTGGCCGTGCGCGATTGCAGCAGCTTCGGCCTGCCCGGCCACTGGCGCCTGAACGCGCTGCCTGCCGCGTCGTGCACGGCGCTGTGGCGGGCCCTGGAGGCTGTTGCATGAGCCGCCCGCCTGTCCGTTCACTCATGGTGTGGGGCGCCAGCAGCGGCGCCGGCAAGAGCCTGCTCACCACGGCGCTGTGCCGCTGGGCTGCGCAGCAAGGCATGAACGTGGCGCCGTTCAAGGCGCAGAACATGAGTAACAACGCGCGGGTGGTGCCTGGGCTGGACGGCGGCTACGGCGAGATCGGCACCGCGCAGTATCTACAGGCGCTGGCGGCGCGGGTGGCGCCCACGGTGGACATGAACCCGGTGCTGCTGAAGCCCGAGCGCGACACCGCCAGCCAGGTGGTGGTGCAGGGCCGCGTGGACGCCGCACTCACCCGCCTGCCCTGGCGCGAGCGCAGCGCCGCGCTGGCGGTGGCTGCACGCCAGAGCTTTGAGCGGCTGGCCGGCACGTACGACCTCATCCTCATCGAAGGCGCCGGTTCACCAGCCGAGATCAACCTGGCGCCGCAGGACTACGTGAACCTGGGCACCGCCCGCTGGGCGCGCGAGGCCGGCCGCTTTGCGGCCCTGCTGGTGGCCGACATCGACCGCGGCGGCGCCTTCGCGCACCTGTACGGCACCTGGGCCCTGCTGCCTGATGACCTGAAGCCCACGCTGGCGGGCTTCGTGTTCAACAAATTCCGCGGTGACGCGGCCTTGCTGGCCCCGGGCCCCGAACAACTGCGGGCGCTGACCGGCGTGCCGCTGTTGGGCGTGTTGCCGATGCGGCGCGACCATGGCCTGCCCGATGAAGACGGCGTCTTCATGCCCGCCTCGCATGCGGCATCACGGGGCCCGCGCGTGGCCATCGTGGCCTGGCCGCACATCAGCAACCTCGACGAATTCCAGCCTCTGACCCAAGCCGCTCGCCTGGTGTGGGCGCGAAGCGTGGCCGAGGTCGAGGGCGCTGACTGGATCATCCTGCCCGGCTCCAAGCAGGTGAGTGGCGACCTGGCCTGGCTGCGCGCGCAAGGCATGGACGCGGCCATCGTGGCGCATGCGAAAGCGGGCCGCCCCGTGCTGGGCATCTGCGGCGGGCTGCAGATGCTGGGGCAGAGCCTGGCCGACCCCGACGGTGTGGACGGCGAGCCGTTCGAGCATCAGCCCGGCCTGGGCCTGCTGCCGCTGGCCACGCAGTACGCGGCGCCCAAGCGTTTGCGCGCCGGGCCGGTGGGCTTTGCGCCCCGGCTGGGCCCTGCCGACGGGCCCCCGGGCCCGTGGCAAGCCCTGGCCGGCGTGTTATGGCCCGGCTACGAGATCCGCTGCGGCCGTACCACGGCCACGCATGCTGATGGCCTGCCAGCGCTGTTCGATGCCGACGGTGCGCCCGTGGGCTGGTGTGGCGGCCCTGCCCACAACGTGGTGGGCATCGCCACCCACGGCCTGTTCGAAGACGCCGGCATCCTGCGCGCCCTGCTGGGCCAGCAGGTGCGCACGCTGGACCAGAACCTCGACGGGCTGGCCGACCTGATCGACAACCACCTGGGCGTCGCCACCTTGCGGGCCCTTCTTGAGGCTTGACATGAACCCAAACCCATCAGCGACCGCGTTCACCCCCGCCCTGCCGCTGGCCTTGCTGGGCGACGACACCCTGCGGCAGCGGGTGCAGACCGCGCTGGACCAGAAGACCAAACCCCAGGGCTCGCTCGGCCGGCTGGAGGCGCTGGCGCTGCAGCTGGCCATGGCCCTGAACGACGAGCAGCCGCAGCTGCTGCAGCCGCAGCTGGTGGTGTTTACGGCCGACCACGGCATCGCGGCGCAAGGCGTCTCGGCGTTTCCGGCTGAAGTCACGCGGCAGATGGTGCTCAATTTTCTGGCCGGTGGCGCAGCGGTATCGGTGCTGGCGCGGCAGCACGGCCTGGCACTGACCGTGGCCGATTGCGGCGTGGCCGGCGACTTCGACGCCCACCCAATGCTGGCCGTGCTGAAGGTGCCTGGTGCCGAGCACGGCACGGCCGACAGCACCCAGGGCCCGGCGATGAGCCGCGCGCAGTGCGAAGCGGCGCTGCAGCACGGCCGCCATCTGGTGGCGGGCCTGCCGGGCAACGTGCTGCTGCTGGGCGAAATGGGCATCGGCAACACCTCGGCCGCGTCGCTGCTGATGACGCGCCTGACGGGCGAACCGCTGGTGCATTGCGTGGGCCGAGGCACCGGGCTGGATGCCGCAGGCCTGGCCCGCAAGGTCGACTTGCTGAAGCGTGCGCTGCAGCGCCATGCCGATGCCACCGCACCGCTGGACGCATTGGCCGCAATGGGCGGCCTGGAGATCGCGGCCATGGTGGGCGCGGTGCAACAGGCGGCGGCCAGCGGGCGTGTCATCGTTGTCGACGGCTTCATCACCACTGCGGCCGTGGCCGTGGCAGCCGCGCTGCAGCCCCAGCCGGCGGGCTTGCTGGCGCGCTGCGTGTTCGCGCATTGCTCGCAGGAAAGCGGCCATGCCCGCTGGCTGCAGCACCTGGGTGTGCGGCCGTTGCTGGACCTGGACCTGCGCCTGGGCGAGGGCTCGGGCGCGGCGCTGGCCTGGCCGCTGCTGGCATCGGCCTGCTGCATCCTGGCCGAGATGGCGAGCTTCGCGTCGGCTGGGGTCAGCGGCCGCGATGGCTGAGGGGGCTGCATGAAGGCGGTATTGCTGCAGCGGCTGCGCAGCGAGGTGCTGCTGGTCTTCGTGACGCAGCAGTTCCTCACCCGCGTGCCGGTGCCCGGCTGGGTGGCGCGCGAGCCCTGGAACCCCGACTGGCTAAACCGGGCGGTGCGCCACTTCCCGCTGGTGGGGGCCGCGGTGGGTGCTGCAGGCGCGGCTGTGGCGGGGCTGGCGCTGCTGCTGTGGCCGCCGCTGGTGGCCGCCGCGCTGGCCATGGGCGCCACCGTGTGGCTGACCTCGGCCTTCCACGAAGACGGCCTGGCCGACACCGCCGATGCGCTGCTGGGCGCCGTCTCGCGCGAGAAGGCACTGGCCATCATGAAGGACTCGCGCATCGGCAGTTACGGCGCCGTGGCGTTGACGCTCGCGCTGCTGCTGCGCGTGGCGCTGCTGGCCGAGCTGCTGCGCGCCAGCCCGCTGCTGGCGGCGGCCGTGTGCATCGCCGCCCATGCCGCCGGCCGCACGGCCGCGGTGGCGCTGATGGCGGTGTTGCCCTACGGCGGCGACGGGGCCCATGCCAAGGCCAAACCCCTGGCGCGCCAGGTGCGCCGCCGCGATGCCGTCTGGGCCTGTGTGCTGGGGGGCGCGCTGCTGGGCCTGCCCTGGCTGGCCGCGCCGGCCGCTGTGGGCGCTTGGCAGGTGCTGATGGCCGCGCTGGCGCTGGCGCTGCTGGTGGCGGCAATGCGGGGCTGGTTGCGCCGCCGCCTGGGTGGCTACACCGGCGACACGCTGGGGGCCTGTGAGCAACTGGGCGAGATCGTCGTGGCGCTGGTCTTTGTGGCGGCCTGGACGCCTTGGGTGACGCGGGTGGCGGCATGAATGCCGAGAGCTTCCCAAGCGGCGCCAGCAGCCACGGATCGGGCGCCTTCACCCCCTACACCCTCTACGCCTGGCGCCACCCGCGCGCCATCGACGCCGAGGGCCGCTGCATTGGCCGAACCGACCTGTCGGTGGATGCGCGCCGCGCCAAGCGGCTGGCGCACCGCATCCGTGCGCTGGCGCGTCGGCAGCAGCTGCCGCGCATCGTTATCACCTCGCCCTTGCAGCGCAGCCTGGCCGTGGGCCGATGGCTGTCGCACTGGGGCTGGCATCACCGCGTGGACCCTGCGCTGGCCGAGATGGACTTTGGTGCCTGGGATGGCCAAGCTTGGAGCGACATCAGCAAAGACGCCTTCGACGCCTGGTGCGCTGATTTTCTGCACCACGCGCCAGGCGGCGGCGAGTCGCTGCAAGCGCTGCTGGCCCGCGTGCACCGGTTTGATCCGGGGGAGGCGCGTGTGGTGGTCACGCACGGCGGCTGGTTGTCTGCTGCATGCTGGTGCGCGAGCCCGCATCAGCAACCGCCACAGCCTGCCTGCTGGCCAGCACCACCCCAGCACGCTGCGCTGACCTTGCTGGCGCGTCACACGCAAGGAACCAGACCGGAGGCACTCCGCCAGCAGGTCAGGCCGCGTCAGGGTCGGGCCTGAGTTTCATGCCGTGACAACCCGCTCAAGGCTCTTGGCATGGCGCCCGACACCGACTGGGCTATGGCCTCAATGTGCTCAGGCGTCGTGCCACAACAGCCGCCCAGCAGATTGACCAACCCATCACGCGCAAACACGCCCAACAGCCGCGAGGTGACCTCTGGCGTCTCGTCGAAGCCGGTCTCGCCCATCGGGTTGGGCAAGCCGGCGTTGGGGTAGCAGCTGATGAAGGTGTCGTCGGCCACACGCGCCAGCTCGGCCAGGTAAGGCCGCATCAGCGCCGCGCCCATGGCGCAGTTCAGGCCCACCGCCAGCGGCCGTACGTGGCGCACGCTGTGCCAGAAGGCCGACACGGTCTGGCCGCTGAGCACCCGGCCCGACGCGTCGGTGACGGTGCCGCTCAGGATGACGGGCAGGCGTTCACCGGTGGCATCGAAGGCCTCTTCGATGGCAAAGGCCGCAGCCTTGGCGTTCAGCGTGTCGAAGATGGTTTCCACCAGCAGGATGTCCGCACCCCCTTCGACCAGCCCTTCCACCTGCTCGCGGTAAGCGGCGCGCAGCTCGTCGAAGCTGACGTTGCGTGCGCCCGGATCGTTGACGTCGGGGCTGATGCTGGCCGTGCGTGGCGTGGGGCCGATGGCACCGGCCACGAAGCGCGGGTGGCCGGGCGTGCTGTAGCGGTCGCAGGCCAGGCGCGCCAGGGCGGCGGCCTGCACGTTCATCTCGCGCGCCAGGTGCGCCAGGCCGTAGTCGGCCTGGGCGATGGCGGTGGCGCCAAAGGTGTTGGTCTCGACGATGTCCGAGCCCGCCGCCAGGTAGGCCTCGTGGATCTCGCGCACCACCTGCGGCTGCGTCAGGTTGAGCAGCTCGTTGTTGCCCTTCAGCGGCGTCGGGTGGTCGGCAAACCGGCTGCCGCGGAACGCGGCTTCGTCCAGCTTGCGCTGCTGCAGCATCGTGCCCATGGCGCCGTCGAGCAGCACGATGCGTTGCCGCAGTAGGGCCGGCAAGGCTTGTGCACGGGTGTAGGTCGGCTGCGCGGGCCGCACGCGGGCTTCTGAGGAGAGCGTGGCAAGGGTCATGTTGGGGAATCGGTCGTTACGGTCGATGCAGTCGAAACGGTCGATACAGTCAACGGCGCAGGCAGCCGCGCCAGGATGCCTTCGCGCAGACGCTCTGGCCGCGCGTCTCGCGCCATGAAGCCGTCGCTGCTGGCCTGGTGCAGCGCGGCGCAGGCCAGCACCTGCCCGGCGCTGGTTTCGTCGGCCGGCAGGTCGCCGAAGAAGTAGGTGCTCTTGCCGGCGGCTTGCAGCGCCACGGTGCAGTGGCGGCGGCAGCCGCTCATGCAGTCCACAGGGCGGATGGCAAAGGCCAGGTCGTCGCGCAGTGCGATGTTCTCGATGGCTTCGAGCAGCGTGCGCCCAGGGCGGGGCTGGTCGCGCGGCAGTTCGGGCGGGCGGCACAACACGCAGACAAGGATCTCGGTGCTCATGAGCGGCTCTTGGGGATGGCGGGCCAGGCGGCATCCAGCACCAGCACCAGGCGGGTGATGCCGGTGCCGGCGATACGGGGCGATCGGTGCACGATGCCAACGTCATGCGCTTGCCCCGGCCAGCCGCAACCCTTGAACAAGGCCACGTCACCGACTTCGAAGGCCAGGGCCTGCGGCACATCTTCGTCGGGCTTCGCCAGCACAGTGGCGCCCAGGGCCGGCGGCACCCACAGGGTGCCCGGGCCGCGGTAGGTGCAGACCATCCGCAGCGGCACGCAGTCGCGGTGCCAGCGGCGGCAGGCGTCGCCGGCGACAGCGTCCAGTCGCAGCCGCACGCTGCGGGTTGCGGCCAGGGCAGCGAATCGGGCGACCAAGCCGGCGATGTCGGCCACGAAGGCATTGCGTGGCTCGCCAGAAGGTGTGCCGCCGGCGTCAAAGTGCGCGTTCAGCAAGCGGGCCGCATCGTCGGGCGACTCCTCCAGCCGGCACGTCGGCAAGTCAGGGGCTGGCATCGCAGCCAGCCAGTCGGCCCAGGCCGCATCCGGTGCACGCTGCCAGGCTGCCAGCTCGACGCCTGGCCAGGCGATGTCGCCCAGCACACCGGCACTGCGCCCGATGCAGACGACCGACAGCGGGTTCAAGACATCCGCCGCACCCATCACAGCACCGTTGGGTTGGGTGCGTCGCCGTAGACGATGCGCGGGTCGAAGGTCTTGCGGTCTTCCACGAAGCGCAGCGCCCCGGTGTTGGGGTCGATTGCGCGGTAGAAGCAGCTGCGATAGCCCACGTGGCAACTCGCGGGGTCGGCCTGCGGCCCGGCTTGCAGCCGCACCCGCAACCACACCGCGTCCTGGTCGTCGTCGATGCGCAGCTCCACCACGTGCTGCACCAGGCCGCTGGTGCCGCCCTTGTGCCACAGCACCTGGCGGCTGCGGCTCCAGTAGTGCGCTTGTTGTGTGGCCAGCGTGCGCTGCAGGGCCTCGGCGTTCATCCAGCCGAGCATCAGCACCTCGCCGCTGCCGGCGTCGGTGGTGATGCAGGGCAGCAGGCCGTCAGGGCCGAATTTCGGCGCGAGTTCCAGGCCTTCTTCAACTTGCTCGATCGAGCAACGGGTGGCAAACGGGGTCATGGACGATGCAGGTTTGGTGACCGTGGACGTTCAGATTGCAGTCGGACCGCGACGCCACAACAGGCCGATGACAAAGGCCGCACCGATGCTGGCCGTGACGATGCCTACCGGAAGCTCTTGAGGCGCCATGACCACACGCGCGAGCAAGTCGCTGCCCAGCAGCAACAGCGCACCCAGCAAGGCGCAGGCGGGCACCAGCGCGGCGTGCAGCAGTCCGGCGGAGCGACGCATCAAGTGCGGCACCATCAGTCCGACAAACCCGATCACACCCGCCAACGCCACGCAGCAGGCCGTGGCCAATGCCGTGACCACGAGCACCTGCCTGCGCAAGCGCTGCGGCGCAACACCCAGGCTGTGCGCCACCTCGTCGCCGGCCAGCAAGGCATCCAGCGCGCGGTGCCTGGCCGCCACAAAAACGGCCAACGCCAGGCAGCCCGCCAAGGCCAGTGGCAGGTTGTCCCAACGCGCCAGGCCCAAGCCGCCCAAAGACCAGAACAGCACCGAGTGCGCGGCACGTTGATCGCCTGCGAACACCAGCACATGCGTCAAGGCACCAAACAGGAAGGACATGGCCAAGCCGGCCAGCACGATGCGCTCTGCCCCCTGCCCCGCACTGCGCTGCGCCAGCAACAGCACCCCTCCGGCCGCGACCAGCCCGCCGGCAAAAGCCGCCATGGGCAGGGTCCAGGCACCAAAGTGCTCGCCGGTCAGCGAGATCACCGCCACCGCACCGGCGGCAGCCCCGGACGACAGGCCAAAAAGAAACGGGTCAGCGAGATCGTTGCGCGTGGCCGTCTGCAGCAACGCGCCGGCCATGGCCAGGCTCGCGCCCACCAGCAAAGCCAATAACACGCGCGGCAGCCGCAGGTCCACCACGATGGCGCGGGTGGCCGCATCGGCCGCGCTCAGGGCCGTGTCGCCGAGTGGCATCAGGCTGGCCCAGACGCTTCCGGCCGCGATGTGCGTGCCGCCCAGGCTCAAGCCCAGCACCAACAGCAGCGGCAGGCCGGCCGCCAGCACCGCGTGGACCTGCCAGGGCTTCATGGCGCAGTGGCCCGCAAGGCGCGGGACAGCTTCTCAACGGTTTCGATGTTGGCCGGCCCGGGCGTGAGCTCGGCATAGCGCAGCGCAATGAAGCGCTGGTGCTTGACGGCGGCGGTGTGACGCATGGCCGGGTGTGCCCGCAAGGTGGCCATCAAGCGGCTCGGGCCCTGGCCGTCCTGGTAGTCCAACAGGATCAGGAACTGCGGGTCGCGCGCCGCCACGGCTTCCCAGGAACTGTGAGCCCAGCTGAAGGGCATGTCGTCCATGATGTTGCGGCCACCTGCGGCTTCGATCAGCGCCGTGGGCATGGCCGCTGCACCAGCAGTGAAGGGCTTGTCTTCCCCTGAGTCGTAGACGAACACCCGCAGCGGGGCGGCGCCCTGAACTCCCCCCCCTGCGGGCGACGGCACCAAAGCCTGCAAGCGCTTGCGCCACTGCGCCACCAGGCGCTCTGCGCGTGGGCGCTGGCCGAACACGGTGCCCAGTCGCAGCATGTCGTCGTAGAGCAGGTCCATCGTGGCGCGCGGGCGGGGCTGATTGGCGTGGACACAGCTCTCGGTCAACACCAGGGTGGGGATACCGTGTCGCGCCAGCGTGGCGGGGGTGACGTCCCCGCCGGGCTTCATGCCGTAGTACCAGCCGGCGAAGAACAGGTCGGGGCGCGCTGCCAGCAGGTTCTCAAGCGTTGGATACTTGGGAGCCAGCTCAGGAATGGCGCCCAACGCGGCCTTGAAGCTGGCATCGGTCTTGTACCAGCCGGTGATGCCGGTGACGCCTGCAATCTGGGCTTGCAGGCCCAGCGCCAGGGCCATCTCGGTCATGTTCAGGTCATGGATCACTGCACGCTGCGGCGGTGCGTCGATGCGCAGCGGGGTGCCGCAGTTGTCGACCGTGACGGGGAAGGCCTGGGCGACGTCGGCCGTGCCCAGGCAGGCCAGCAGCAGCGCGCACCAGCGCAAGCGCAGTGTCATGCAGCCAACTTCTCGAAGACCCACAACTCGCGCCGTTCTTGCGGGTGCTGGGCGCGCACCAGGCTCATGCCGAAGACCTGCGCCACCAGGGGGGCTGTCAAGGTCTTTTCAGGCACGCCATGTCCCACCACGCGGCCACCGTTGAGCACTGCCACGCGGTCGGCAAAGCCGGCCACAAGCGACAGTTCATGCAGCGCCGCCACCACGGTGATGCCCAGCCCGCGCACCAGGTCCAGCAGATCGACACGGGCGCGCAGGTCCAGATGGTTGGTGGGTTCGTCAAGCACGAGCAAGGCCGGCTCTTGCGCAAGCGCACGGGCCAGATGGGCGCGCTGACGCTCGCCACCCGACAAGGTGTGCAGCCCGCGCTGCGCAGCGCCGAGCAGCCCACACAGCTGCAGCGCGTGGGCCACCACCTCGCGGTGGTGCGCACTCGCACAACGGCCCTGGTGGGGCACGCGGCCGAGGCCCACGTAGTCGTGCACGCGCAGGCGCAGATCGGCGTGTTCGGTCTGGCCGACTGTGGCCACCTGGTGCGGGTGGGGTCGCGCGTTCGCAGCTGCACCTGGATGGGCATGGCCCGCCACTTCACCCACGTAGA
This sequence comes from Rubrivivax sp., assembly GCA_044372085.1. GTDB lineage: Bacteria > Pseudomonadota > Gammaproteobacteria > Burkholderiales > Burkholderiaceae_C > Rubrivivax. The sequence continues at coordinate 19,850 of JBILSM010000013.1, read as the reverse complement.
CACGGCCCGCCGTGTGTTGCATACGTCCGCTGATGAGTCCCAGCAAGCTGCTCTTACCTGCGCCGTTTGGCCCGACGACGGCGCAGCGTTCACCGGCACCAACCGCCAGGTCGACACCCTGCAGCAGCGCCACGCCCTGCGAAGTGCGAAGCTCCACACCTTCCAGCTGAACCGATGCACAACCCATGCGACGCCTCAGAAGCGCAGGTTGAGTGACAGCTCCACACTGCGCGGGGCGCCCAGCAGGATCTGGTCGGGGTAGAAGGGATCGCTCCAGATCGCATAGGTGCGGTCGGCGAGATTGCGCACGCGCAGGCTCAGGCGCGTGCGGGGCTGCAAGTCCACCGCGACGGCCGCATCAGCGACGGTGTAGGCGGCCAGCTTCACGGTGTTGGCATCGCTGTGGAAGCGCTCGCCCACACGCCGTACCGAGCCCGACAACTCCACAGGCCAGTCACCACCCCAGCGATAGGTGGCGCCGGCATTGGCCACCAGCTTGGGCGCGTTGGGCGGCGAGTTGCCGCTGAGCGAGCCCCCGGCGGTGGTGTAGTCCGCATAGCGCACACGGTTCAGCGCGAGGTTGCCCCATACACGCCAAGCTGTCGCGGTGCGCAACGACGCAGACAACTCGGCACCGCGCGACGCTTGCTTGCCCGCCAAAGCCAGCGCCTGTCCCCCCTGCGCCGCATAGACGTTGCTGCGCTGGATGTCGTACAGCGCCAGCGTCCACTCACCACGTTGCGCCCAGAAGCTCTGCTTGACGCCCACTTCCACGGTGCGCGTGCGGGTCAGCTCCAGCGGTTGATTCGCGCGCAACAGGAAGAGGTTGTTCGCGGCCACGTCGGCGGCAGTGGCGTACTGGCCGTACAGCGTGAGCTCAGGAGCCAGGTCCCAGGTCAGGCCCAGCCGGCCGGTGGTCGGCCGCCAGGTCTTGCTGAAGGGGAAACCGGCGCGCTGAACGCCGGCGGCGTTGGCCGAACTGCGGTCCAAGGCAATCGACTCATGCCGCAGGCCAGCGATCAAGGCCAGGCCTGGGCTGAGCAGCAGGCGGTCTTCCACCGCCAGCGCCAGGTTGGTGATGTCTGCGGTTTGCCGCTGTGTGGTCAGCAGGCCGTAGGTGCCCCGCTGCGGGTCCACCAGGCTCACGCTGTCACCGGGGAAGTTGGCTGCACCGGGGCGCACGAACTGGGTGTCCGCCCACTCCAGCGCTGCCACCAGGCGGTTGCGCATGCCGCCGACGGATGCGTCCCATTGCAGTTCACTCTTGTTGCCCACCGTGGTCTGGTCGTGTGCCACGTAGAAGCGCTCGCGGTCCACCAGGCCGGTAGCAGCGTTGAAGGCGGCGATCTCGTTGTTGAACCACTCACGCTCAGCGCCAAAGCGGTAGAACTGCGTGCGCAAGGTCAAGGCCGTGCTGGCCTGCCAGTCGGCGCCCAGGCGCAGCCAGCTCTCTTCTGCGTTGTTGCGGTTGTCCAGCACGTTGTAGTTGGCGCGCAGCGTGCGGCGGTCAAGCGTCACTGCGCCAAGGTCGCTGCCGTTGAAGCCCGACACGTAAGTGCCCGACACCACACCCGACTTCGCTTGCACACCGGGTGCACCAGCGGAGACCAGCGGCGTGCCCCAGTACGCGCTGCTGTCGTCATTCTTGAACTCGACGGCGCCAAAGAGCTTCAAACCGGGTTGGGCGTACCAGTCCAGCCCGCCGGAGAGGTGCCTGTTCTTGTGACCCGTGTCGTCGATGAAGCCATTGCCGGATGAGCGATTGAGGTCGATGCGGTAGTCCAGGCTGTCCACCGCCGTGGTGCCGCCCGATCCGAAGCCGGTCCGCAAGGCGCCAAACGAGCCGACGGACAAGTTGACCTCGTGCTGAGGCTTGCCGCGTTGCGGTTGCCTCGTGACGAAGTTCACCGCGCCGCCCGAAGCGCCCTCACCGGACATCAGCGAAGCGGGGCCCTTGAGGAATTCGATGCGCTCCAAGTTGCCCACGTCCATCACACGCGAGGTCATGTTGGGCGGGCCGATCTTCAGGCCGTTGAACAGCGTGTTGATCTGGCTGTTGGCAAAGCCGCGCATCGAGAAGTTGGCCGGCTCAGCGGGGAAGTCACCGGCCGTCACGCCTGTGGCCGCCAGCGCCGCTTCGGTGACGCTGCGCGCGCCGCGTTCACGCAGCAAGCCTTGCGACAGCACTTCAATGGACGCAGGCGTTTCGCGAACCGTCAGGCCCAGACGCGATGCCGAGCCCGCAGGCTGCTGCAACGCGGGCACCTCGCGTTCGCCGACGACGGTCACACGCGGCACTGCGGCAGGGGTGGGCTCAGGCGCGGGGGGCGTTTGGGCCAGTGCATGGCCACGTTGCAACAGCACAGTCAGCATCAAGACAGACAGCGCAACGGGAGAACAGCGCAAGGCGACGGACCTTCTGGCGCTCACGCTCGTAGGTTCAGACATGGCTTCAACGCTTCTTGGAGAGCTCTGGGGTTTCGCACCACCGGCCACGCACTGCGCCAGCCCGTCCAGCAGCACGTCCTTGGGCATGTCGCGCCCGATGAAGACCATCTTGGAATCCCGCTTTTCGCCCGGCTTCCAGGCCGCGCCCGCATCCGAGCCCATCAGCATGTGCACGCCCTGGAAGACAACGCGCTTGTCGATGCCCTTGATGTTGAGCACGCCCTTGTAGCGCATCAGCTGGGTGCCGTAGACCTGCACGATGGCGCTGAGGAAGTCCTCCACGCGCTCCAGGTCCAGGGGCCGGCTCTCGCGAAACACGAACGAGGAGACGTCGTCGTCGTGCTCATGATCCACATCGGTCAGGAAGTCGGGCTCGATCTCCAGGATGGCGGTCAGGTTGAAGCCCCGAATGTCCAGCAGATCATCGATGCTGGCCTGGCCATGGCTGGCCTCGCCGATCTTGGCGCGTGGGTTCATCTTCACCAGCCGCTGGCGCAGCTGGGCCACGTCGTCCGGCTGTACCACGTCGGTCTTGGTGATGAGGATGCGGTCGGCAAAGCCCACCTGTTCTTGCGCCTCGTGGTGTTCGTCGAGTTGCGCCGGGGCATGCTTGGCATCGACCATGGTGACGATGGCGTCCAGCAGGTACTGCTGAGAGATCTCGTCGTCGACAAAGAAGGTCTGGGCCACCGGCGCCGGGTCGGCCAGACCGGTGGTCTCGATGATCACGCGGTCGAAGTGCAGCGTGCCGGCGGCCTTCTTGGCCTGCAGCTCGCCCAGGATGCGCACCAGGTCGCCGCGCACGGTGCAGCAGATGCAGCCGTTGTTCATCTCGACGATCTGCTCGTCGCTGTCCTGCACCAGCAGTTCGTTGTCGATGCCGGCTTCGCCGAACTCGTTTTCGATCACGGCGATGCGGTGACCGTGGTTCTCTTTGAGGATGCGGTTGAGCAGCGTCGTCTTGCCGCTGCCCAGGAAGCCGGTGAGGATGGTGACGGGGGTTTGCATGGGGTACTCCTTCAGATCGTCGTAAGGGCCTGGGCGAACCACTGGCGTACGCGTTCGCGGTGCGCCACGCCATAGAGCTGCTCGAAGCGGCGGGTTTCGTCGGCGGCCGGGTTCGCCCACACGGCCAGGCGCTCCTCGGCGAAGGCGCGCGTCAGCGGGATGCCGCACTCCACAGTGATGCAGTGCCGCCACTGGTCGTAGGTCTGCGGTATCACGGGCGTCTTCATGCCGCCACCTCATTGCGTTGCCATTGCGGGAAGGGGTCGGGCAGTTCAGCCCAGCCGCTGAAGCCCTTGCCACCGGGTGGGCCCTTGCGCGATTCGGTGTAGTTCAGGTGCATGGCCTTCCAGGCATGCTCGATGGCCGCGCGGTCGAACCCGCGGCCTATGAAGACCACCTCGTTCAGGCGGTCGCCATAGGGCTCTTTCCAGCGCGCGTCGATGTTTTTGCGCTCGGCCGTGCCCGCCGCTGGCCAGCGGCTCTTGGGGGCCGCGGCCCACCAGCGGCCGACCGGCTCGTGCGTGGCGGTGTTACCGGCGCGCGAGTAGTTCACGACCCACTCGGGCCGACTGGCCAGCCACACATAACCCTTGGCGCGTAGCAGGCCGGGCAGCGGCAGGTCCATGAAGTTGGAGAAGCGCCACGGGTGCAGCGGCTCATGGCTTCGCAGCACGAAGCTCTCGATACCGTAGGCCTCGGTCTCTGGGGTGTGCTTGCCTTCGAGCTCGCGCACCCAGCCGGGCATCTGGCTGGCGCGCTCCATGTCGAAGAGGCCGGTGCCCAGCACCTCATTCAGCGGCACGCGGCCGTGGTCGGCAAAGACGATCTTCGCCACCGGGTTCAGCGCCTTCACCACGGCCGCCACCTCGTCGCGCCGAGCCGCATCGACCTTGTCGATCTTGTTGATGACCACCACGTCGGCGAACTCGATCTGTTCGGCCAGCAAGGCTGCCAGCGTGCGCTCGTCGCCCTCGCCCGCGGTCTGGCCCCGCTGCTCCAGCAAGTCGGTGCTGGTGTAGTCGGCCAGCAGGTTGTGGGCGTCGACCACCGTCACCATGGTGTCGATCTGCGCCACGTCGCCGAGGGAGTCGCCTGCTTCGTCGGTGAAGTCGAAGGTGGCGGCCACCGGCATGGGCTCGCCGATGCCGGTGCTCTCGATCAGCAAGTGGTCGAAGCGGCCTTCGGCGGCGAGCTTGCGCACCTCCACCAGCAGGTCTTCACGCAGCGTGCAGCAGATGCAGCCGTTGCTCATCTCCACCAGCTTTTCGTCGGTGCGCGACAGAGCGGCGCCGGCGTTGGCGGCGCTGCGGTCCACCAGCGACGCGTCGATGTTGACCTCGCTCATGTCGTTGACGATCACCGCGACGCGCAGCCCCTCGCGATTGGCCAGCACGTGGTTCAGCAACGTGGTTTTGCCGGCGCCTAGAAAGCCGGACAGCACGGTGACGGGGAGACGGATCATGGCGCCGATGAATGCTAATGAGAACGCAATATCATACAAGGAGCCAAACGTTCCTCCGCAACGCATGACAATTCAACCCATGGATCGACACACACCGCAGCGAACAGCAGTCTTGTCCGCCATTGCACGCGCGGGTCGGCCCTTGCTACCGCAGGAAGTTCTTGAGCTGGCGAGCAGCGACGCACCGACACTCAGCATCGCGACCGTGTATCGCGCGCTGAAGAAGCTGGCTGACGAGGGCAGCATCTGCCCGGTGGCGCTGGCAGGCGAGCCCGTGCGCTACGAAGCCGCGGGCCAGGGGCACCACCATCACTTCCAGTGCCGGGAGTGCCGCCGTGTCTACGACGTGGCCGGGTGTGTGGGTGGCTTGGCGGGCTAGTGCCGCCTGGGTTCACCCTGGAGGAGCACGAGGTGATCCTTTACGGCAGATGTGCTGAGTGCACTGATGCTCCTGCGGAACGCGTGGGAAGCAGCTGATCAAACTGCCCTCTTTGCCGCCATCGCGGCAGCAGCGATAGTTCGTCGACGTAGGTTTCCGGGACACGCACGATCTGAAGGGGCGTGACCACAGCCACCTCCGATAGGTGACGCCGATGTGATGAGGCCAATCGGGCTCAGGAACCGTCTCCCTCGATGCGCTACCGGGGAGCCGCCAGCCTGCATGGTCAGCGCATGGCCGCAGGTCGACAGTGACCCCCGCCGGTACAGGGGCGTTCGTGCAATTCTTGCTGCTTAGTAAGGCCGAAGCGCCCTATCGGCGGTGGCCGCCTGCAAGGCTGGCGCAGCCGGGATCGAAGGCCGCTTCTCTGGCTCTGCAAGGACATGTTCGAAGGAGATTGCTCACAGAGCGAGCCGCCCGCACCATCCAATCCACAGGCTACAGTTCAGATGCTGCACGCATTACCTCAAGACAAGCCTCAGCACGGCGCAGCATGCGTAGCCTGTGGGGTAAGTTGTGGGGTGTTCGGGCCGGCTGAAAGACAACCTTCATACGCGACAAGCACTTGGCGTAGAACTCGACATTCAGGTGCAGAACATCGAGTGATGCGGCTGATCCGGTTACTCGAAGAACAGACGAGAAACCGTGTCCACCACGCAGGCAGGCTTGTCGCCGCCCTCGATCTCGATGGTGACGCGGATGGTCACCTGCACGCCGTCCTCGCCCACCGGCACAGCCGCCAGCACCAGGCCGCGCCCCCGGATGCGGGCATCCACCCTAACAGGCGCCGGAAAGCGCACCTTGTCGCACCCGTAATTCAGGCCCATCTTCAGGCGGTTCCAGCGCACCAGATCGGGCAGGAAGTAGCTGGCCAGCGATTGCGTCAGGTAGCCATGCGCCACGCAGGCGCCAAAAGGGCCGGCGGCCGAGCGCACCGGGTCCACGTGGATCCACTGGTGGTCGCCCGTGGCGTCAGCGAACTTGTCGATGCGGTCTTGCGTCATGGTGAGCCACTCGGTGGCGCCCAGGTCCTGGCCGATGGCGGCCAGCGCAGAAGAAACGGAGTCGAAAGCCAGGCTCATGGTGGTGCTGCGGTAGAGGCAAGGGGTGGACAGGGTGCGCGGCAACAAGCGCCCCGCGCAGGATAACCCCGGTTGTTAGACTTCCGGACCGCAACCGCCGCAGCGTCCGGCCCGCCTTCCCGGGGGAGGCCGATACGGGGCGCAGGCCGCCTTCATTGCATTTCATGGAAACACCTGGCAACCTGTTTTGCGTGGCCGCCCCCAGCGGCGCCGGCAAGTCGAGCCTCGTCAAAGCTCTCCTCGAACTGGATTCCCGGCTGGACGTATCGGTGTCCCACACGACGCGAGCGCCCAGGGGCCAGGAGCAGAACGGACGCGAGTACTGGTTCGTGGACGAACCCGCCTTCCGCACCATGATCGAGCGTCAGGAGTTCTTCGAGTGGGCCCAGGTGCACGGGCACCTGTACGGCACCTCGCGCAAGGCCATCGAGGCACGGCTGGAACGCGGCGAGGACGTGGTGCTGGAAATCGACTGGCAGGGCGCGCTGCAGATCAAGCAGATCTTTCCCCACGCGGTGCTGATCTTCATCCTGCCGCCAAGCTGGGAAGAACTGCGGCAGCGCCTGACCCGGCGAGGCGAAGACCGGCCCGACGTGATCGACACCCGAATGGTGAATGCCCGGCTGGAGGTGGCGCAGGCCCGACATTTCGACTTTGTTATCATCAATGCCCTGTTTGAGACGGCGCTTTTCGACCTGAAAACTGTCGTCCACTCGCAGCGTCTGCGCTACGCCGCCCAGATGCGCAACCGCTCCCAGGTCTTTTCTGCGCTGAACCTGATCTGAGCGTCTCTTCCCAGCCTTTGACCGGAACCCGACCATGGCCCGCATCACCGTTGAAGATTGCCTCGAGAAGATTCCGAACCGGTTCCAGCTCGTGCTGGCCGCCACCTACCGTGCGCGCATGCTCAGCCAGGGACATGCGCCCAAGGTGGAGACCAAGAACAAGCCGGGTGTCACCGCGCTGCGCGAAATCGCCGCGGGTGAAGTGGGCATCGAGATGCTGCGCAAGGTACCGGTCTGAGCCTGCTCGGCGGCTGAACAGCCGCTGCACGCAGCTTGATGCCAAGGGCTCCGTCAGGGGCCCTTTTGCATGGCGGGCCGCCACAGTCGGCCTGGGGTAGATTCGGGGCATGGGCATCCGCTCCTTCGCCACCGAACTGCTGCCGCAGGCCATGCGTCCTGCGCCGCCGCGGATGGCCGCGCCCACCGAGGCGCCCACCACCTTCGCCGGGCTCACAGAGCAGCTGCATTACCTGGGCAAGGCCGACCTGAAGAAGGTGCGCGAGGCCTACAAGTTCGCCGACGAGGCGCACCTGGGCCAGTACCGCGCCAGCGGCGAGCCCTACATCACCCACCCCATCGCCGTGGCGGGCCTGTGCGCCGAGTGGCGCCTGGACGCGCAGGCCCTGATGGCCGCGCTGATGCACGACGCGATGGAGGACTGCGGCATCACCAAGGTGGAGCTGATCGAGCGCTTCGGCGCCCCCACCGCCGAGTTGGTGGACGGCCTGACCAAGCTGGACAAGCTGCAGTTCAACACCCGCGAGGAAAGCCAGGCGGAATCGTTCCGCAAGATGCTGCTGGCGATGTCGCGCGATGTGCGCGTCATCCTGGTCAAGCTGGCCGACCGGCTGCACAACATGCGCACCATGCTGGCCATGGCGCCACACAAGCGCCAGCGCATCGCCGCCGAGACGCTGGACATCTACGCCCCCATCGCCCACCGCCTGGGCCTGAACCAGACCTACCGCGAGCTGCAGGAGCTGTCGTTCCAGCACCTCTACCCCTGGCGCCACGCCGTGCTGTCGCGCGCGCTGCAGCGGGCACGCGGCCACCGGCGCGACATCGTGGAGCGCGTGCAGAAGGACGTGGAGAAGGCCTTTGGAACAGCCAAGATCCGCCTGGGCATTTCCGGGCGGGAGAAGACCGTGTTCTCCATCTACCGCAAGATGCGCGAGAAGCACCTGGGCTTCACCCAGGTGAGCGATCTCTTCGGCTTTCGCATCACCGTGCCCAGCCTGCCCGAGTGCTACCTGTCGCTGGGTGTGCTGCATCAGTTGTACAAGCCCGTGCCGGGCCGCTTCAAGGACTACGTGGCCATCCCCAAGGCCAACGGCTACCAGAGCCTGCACACCACTCTCGTCAGCCCCCTGGGTACGGCGGTGGAGTTCCAGGTGCGCACCGAGGCCATGCACGCGGTGGCCGAGAAGGGCATTGCCGCGCACTGGATGTACAAGCTGGACGGCAGCGGCAAGCAGGGCACGGGGGGTGATCCGCAGACCCTGGGGGCCACTTGGCTGCAGTCGCTGGTGGACATCCAGGACGAGACGCGCGACGCCGCCGAGTTCCTGGAGCACGTGAAGATCGACCTCTTCCCCGACGAGGTGTACGTCTTCACGCCACGCAGCAAGATCCTGGCCCTGCCCAAGGGCGCCACACCCGTGGACTTTGCCTACGCCATCCACTCCGACGTGGGCGACCGGTGCGTGGCCGCCAAGGTCAATGGCGAGCCCGTGTCGCTGCGCACCGAGCTGCGCAGCGGCGATGTGGTGGAGGTGGTGACGGCACCGGGCGCCAAACCCAATCCGGCCTGGCTCAACCACGTGCGCACCGGGCGAGCCCGCTCCAAGATCAGGAACTACCTGAAGACCATGGAGCAGGAGGAGTCCTATGCGCTGGGCCGGCAGATGCTGGCGCAGGCCCTGCGGGCCGAAGGCCTGGGCTTGCCCAGCGAGGAGCCCGCGGAGGTGGACAGCGACGACAAGACCGCCGTGAAGATCGTGGCCAACGCGGCATCCGTCTGGCAGCAGCTCACACGGTGGTCGGGCTCGCGCACGCCGTCCGAGCTGCTGGTGGACATCGGCCTGGGCCGCAAGATCGCGGTCATCGTGGCCAAGCGCATGGCGCAGCTGCTGGCCGAGCAAGGCGCACGCCCGGACGCAGTGACGCTGACGCTGGGGCACTTTGCCGCCGACGAGAACGCGCCCAGGCAAGGCGTGGTGTTCATCGATGGCGGGCAGGAGGGCACGGTGCGCCTGGCCACCTGCTGCCGGCCCATCCCCGGCGACGCCATCACCGGCTACCTGGGCAAGGGCGAGGGCCTGCTGGTGCACACCGCCGACTGCCACACCGGCCGGCGCCTCTTTGAGCGCGATAGCGAGCGCTGGATGCACGTGGAATGGGCCGAGGAGCCGGTGCGAGCTTTCGAGACGGGCCTGGTCGTGATGGTGGTCAATGGCAAGGGAGCGCTGGCCCAGGTGGCCACAGCCATCAGCCAGGCCGAGGCCGACATCACCCACATTGACATGGGCCACGAGAAAGGCACCGAGAGCGCCGAGTTGCACCTGCTGGTCAGCGTGCGCGACCGCGCGCATCTGGCCGACGTGATGCGCGGCTTGCGCCGTGCCACCCCCGTGATGAAGGTGTCGCGCGTCAAGCCCTGAGGCCGTGGGGCGCCGCCGGGTAGCGCACCTCCACCACCTCGATGGTTTCCACGCCCAAGGGCGTGATCAGCTTCACCTCATCGCCCTCGCGGGCCTTGAGCAGGGCCCGCGCGATGGGCGAGATCCAGCTCACTTCGCCGGCCAGGCTGTCGCTCTCGTCAATGCCCTTGATGGTGACGGTGCGCTCCTCGCCGCGGGCGTTGGCGTAGGTGACGGTGGCCCCGAAGAAGACCTGGTCGCTGCCATGGTGCGCGCAAGGGTCGGCCACCTCGGCACGGTCCAGCCGCTTGGTCAGGAAGCGGATGCGGCGGTCGATCTCGCGCAGCCGCTTCTTTCCGTAGAGGTAGTCGCCGTTCTCCGAGCGGTCGCCGTTCTTGGCCGCCCAGGACACGGCCTCCACCACCTTGGGGCGCTCCACGTCAAGCAGCGTCATCAACTCCTCGCGCAGGCGGCGGTAGCCCGCCGGCGTCATGTAGTTGCGGCTGCCCGCGGGCAGCGGCGGCAGCGAGGGGTCGTCGTCGTCCTCGTCGGGTGCGGCGTCGCTCTCGCGCGTGAAGGCCTTGCTCAAGCGGCGCCTCTTTCAGCGGATGTTCAGCGGATGAACTGGTCGATGTAGCCCTCGCCCAGGCCCACGGCAGCGTAGTGGCGACGGCACTTGTCGATGCGCGTGAACACGTCGTCGAAGCCCGTGCAGCGGCCGTCCGGGTCCACGTAGATCATGGCGCCGTTGACCTGGAACATCGTGATCATCTCGTCCACGTCCGGGTCCACCACCAGGGTGTGGGTCTCGCCCGGCGCTTCGTACACGTAGGCTCCCTCGGTGGCCACCCAGTCGTGTTCCAGATAGCGCCAGCGGCCCTTGAGGACGTAGCCGTGCACCGGCTGCGGGTGGCGGTGGCGCGACAGCACGCCGGCACGCCGCACGCGCAGCAGGTTCATCCAGTAGCCGCGCGAGGCCGACAGGCACAGCGGGCGGAACCAGACGTTGTCGTCCACGGGCACCCACACGCGCTCGTCAGTGGGAATGGCGTCAGGCACCACCAGCTCGGGCGGCGATTCCTTGGGCATGGGGTGGCGGTAGGGCAGCCACTTGTCGGAATCTGCGGGTACGGCTTGCGTCATGGGGAAGGTTCCGTTCGAGGGATGGGTTGGGGATTCAAGCGATCAAGTAACCGCCGTCCACCGGCAGCACCACGCCGGTGACGAAGGCCGCCGCCGGGCTGCACAGGAAGAGCACCGGCCCGGCCACGTCCGCGGGCGTGCCCCAGCGGCCCAGCGGCGTGCGGCCAAGGATCTGCGCTGAACGGCCTGCATCTTCCTGCAGCGCCTGCGTCAGTGGCGTGGCAATCCAACCCGGCGCCACCGCGTTCACCCGGATGCCGTCGGCCGCATAGGCAATCGCCAGCGATTTGGTGAGCTGTGCCACACCGCCCTTGCTGGCGCTGTAGCCCGGCACCAGCCCACCGCCGAAGAAGCTCAGCATGGACGCGGTGTTGACGATGCAGCCCATGCTGGCGCGCAGCGCCGGGCGGGCCGCTGCGGCCACGCGCATGGCGCCGTTGAGGTTGATGTCCACCACCTCGGCAAACACGGCCGGGTCCAGCTCGGCGCCGCGGCGGATCACCCCGGCGCAGCACACCACGGCATTCAGCGCGCCCAGGCCTTCCACCAGCGCCTGCACCGCCGCCCCGTCGCGCACGTCCAATAGGCGGTGCTCGACACTGCCGCGGGGTGAGCGGGCCTGCGCCGCCTCTGCCGCACAAGCCGCCTGGGCACTTTCACACTCGGCCGCCGTGGCGCCCGTGGCCACCACCTGGGCCCCTTGCCCGGCAAAGGCCGCCGCGATGCCTGCGCCGATGCCGCTGGTGCCACCCACCACCAGCACCCGTTGACCCGAGAAACTCATGTGTCGGCTCCTGTGAATGTGAGCGCCTGCTCAACCTCTGAACGTCGCGGGATGGGCTCCACCGCGCCATAGCCTTGCGTAGACAGGGCTGCGGCTGCAGCCGCGTAGCGGCCCGCCTGCCGCAGTGTGTCGCCCGCCACCCAGCGCCCCACGAAGGCGCCCCCGAAGGTATCACCTGCGCCTGTGGCGTCCACCGGCTGGCACGGGTGCGCGGCAATGCGGTGGCGCTCCTGCGCGCTGGCCACCAGCGCGCCCGCCTCGCCCAGCTTCAAGGCCACGATGCGGGCGCCCAGCGCCAGGCAGTGGTCCACCAGGGCATCGGGGTCGTCAAGGCCGGTAAGCGCCCGCACATCGTCCAGGCTGGGCAGGGCGATGTCGCAGTGGCGCAAGGCCTCGGTCATCACCTCGCGGGCGCGCGTCAGCGGCCAAAGCTTCAGCCGCAGGTTGGTGTCGAAGCTGACCGCCACGCCGGCAGCCCGGGCCAGCGCCATCGCCGCAAAGCCCGTCTCGCAGGCCGACTCCGAGATCGCCAGCGAAATGCCGGACAGGTGCAGCACCCGCGCCTGCGCGATGCGCTCGCGCGGGAGTTGCGCGGGCGTCATGCGGCTGGCGGCGCTGCCCTTGCGGAAGAAGTGGAAGTGGTGGCCCTGCGTATCGTGCGTGACGAAATAGATCGCGGTGAAGGCTTGCGGGTCGGTGACCACATCGGCGTGGTTCACCCCCTCTTCGTCCCACAGTCGGCGCAGCATCGCGCCATAGGGGTCGTCGCCCAGGGCGCTGAGATAGCCCACCCGTGCGCCCTGGCGAGCCGCGGCGATGGCGAAGTTGGAGGTGTCTCCGCCGAAGCCCTGCAGGTACAGCCGCCCGCCGCCCTGCCCCGTCTGGTTGAACTCCACCATGGGCTCGCCGAAAGCGAGGATGTCAGGCACCGTGCAGTCCGTTGGCATGGCGGACATTCTGCACAGACGTACGGGTGATCCTTGGGCCCGAGGCTGTCACGGGTCCGAGGGCGCGAGCGCAGACTGCGGCAGGCCGAACACCTTGTCAAAGGCCCAGGTGAAAGCGATGGCGTAGATGAAGAAGTACAGCAGCAGACCCACGTTCGCCAGGAACGCGTTCAGAAAAGTGGTGTCCAGCCACCAGGCCATGACCGGCACCAGGATGAGGGTGAGCCCGCCCTCGAAGCCGGCGCCGTGCGCCAGGCGCCGGGACAGGCTGCGGCCCTTGACGGCCTGCCGGGATTCCCACCACTCGAACCCGGCGTTGAACACGTAGTTCCAGCACAAGGCCATCGCCGACAGCACCACCGCCAGCGCCAGGGTGGTCGAGAACGGCTTGTCGAACAGCAGGCCCAGCACGGGCCCGACGAAGGCCACGGCAAAAACCTCGTACAGCACGGCCTGCAGCACGCGACGGGTTCGGGGGCTCATGGCACGAACGACACCCGTTCAGGCCTGACCCGGGGCAAGACGGGCTGGCCACTCGCCCCTGGCATCGGGGCGGGCGCCTCTTGGTTCGACACCATCTTCGAACTCGTTTCGGGTCTCGGCCTCAGAGCCCTTGGGTGACCACAAGACTGGAGTTGCTGGCCCGCTGGCGAAGAGCACGCAGGGGCGCGTATTCGGGCGAGGACCACCAGGTCTTGAACCGCTCCATGTCGGGGAACTCCAGCACCACGCAACGCTTGGGCGTCCAGGACCCTTCCAGCACTTCCGTAGGCCCGCCGCGCGCCACATACCGGCCGCCGTGGGCGGCGATGGTGGCGGGCACCTTCTGCCGGTACTCCTCGAACAAGACTGGGTCCAGCACCTCGATGTCTGCGATCACATAAACGGCCATCTTGTCTCCTGGGTGTTGGGTGAGCGCCATCCTTCTAGGCGCCGCAGGCATTGTCGCCTCGGCTCAAGGCCCGGGTCGAGCCGTCAGCGACCGCCGCCTGGGGTCGAACGCTGGCTCAAACGACTCGCTGTTGCTCTTCAAGTGCAAGCAACAAACTGGTACGGTACTCGCGGGCCACCTCCTGCCAGGGCAGGTCGGTCAAGGCGCCCTCCAGTGCCCACAGCAGATTCAGGCTCACCGAGCCGCTGACGCGCTGCACGCACGCATACGCCGCCACCGATCCGAGCTTGCGCAATTGCGCCACCGTGGTGATGCCCGCCGACGCCAACAACTGTTCCGACCGTGGGCCGAGATTGCGCAGCGTGGCTGGCGACGGTTGGCGTGGCATGGCGGGGGATTTCATGGGTGTGGCGACAGGGCTTTCTTGCCAAGCGGCGGGCGCAAGGGTGCCGCATCGCGGCCCTACCGGGCCTGCTTCAGCGCCGTGACCTCGATCTCGATCTTCATGCGCGGGTCCGCAAGGCCGGCGCTGATCATCATCGCCGCCGGCCTGACAGTGCCGAAGCACTGCCTCAGGACAGGCCAGCACTTCGGAAACTCGCTGGCATCGGGCAGCACGTAGGTGACGCGGACCACATCGCTCATGCTGGAGCCTGCGCTCTGCAGCGCGGCAGCGATGTTCTGCAGGCACTGCGCCGTCTGGGTCTCGATGTCCTGCGCAATGGCCATCGTCGCGTAGTCGAACCCCGTGGTGCCGGAGACGAACACCCAGTCCCCCTGGACCACGGCGCGGCTGTAGCCGATCTCACTCTCGAAGCTTGAACCGGAACTGATGAGCATTCGCTTCATGTAGACCTCGCCAAATGCGACTTCGCTGCCCGCGCCCACGACAGCAGCGTGCCCTGGGCATCTGAAACCCGCCAGCGACCGCCTCCGTGGCAGGCCCGGTCGAGCCAGCGGCCAAGTGTCGCACCCCCTCTCATCAGAAGCTCTCGGCATGCAGATGCCTGGCCCCGCGCGCCTCCAGCAAGGCCCGGACATCGGCCACCATCGCGGACGATCCACACAGATAGAAATCCGTGTCCTCGGGATCGAACTCGAAGCTGCGCAGCGCGTCCGTGACACGACCACGCAAGCCCTGGGCCGGTGCATCCTCCTGGCTGACGCAGCGAATCACCGTGCCGGGCAGCACAGGGCTCTCGGTGGTGATGTCTTCATCTCTGCGCTTGCAGCCGAACAGCAGAACCGCCTGGTCCAGCGCGCCCGTGGCCTGCAGCCGTTCGAACATGGGCAGGAACGGTGCCAGCCCGGTGCCGGTGGCGATGAACACCTGCCTTCTGCCCGATGCGCTGAGCGTGTACTGCCCCAGGGGCAGCTCGACCTCGGTGGCACCGCCAACCGACACGGCCTCGACAAAACGCGAACCCTGCCCCCCGGTGCGCGTGCTGATGAGAAAGCGCACGCGCCGGCCGCTGAGCCCGGCGATGGAGTAATCGCGCCATTCGCCGCCGCCCACATGCAGTCTTGCGAACTGGCCTGGCGCATAGCCTTCCACAGGGTTTGCGAGCTCAAACTCCAGGTGCCAGATGGAAGGCGTCAAGGCACGACGCTCCACCAGCACCGCACGCTGCTTGTGGGCCGGCAATGCCGTCACGGGCGTGCGCACCGGGCCGGCCTTGAGGGCACGTTGGATCATCGGAAAGCCCTTGGCCCCCATCACCTGGCAGGCGGCACCCACACCGCCCATCAGGGCACCGAAGATGCCCAGGCAGCCGGCATCCTGCCCCGCCAGATACAGGCCTTCGATGGGCGTGCGCGGCCCCAGGTGCCCGGCCCGGTAGCGCTGCGGGCTGGCGGCCAGCCCGTCGAAGCGGCCTCCGGGATGGGAGGTGTAGTGCTCCACGGTCAAGGGCGTGGCCAGTTCCGAGTACGACACCAGCGCAGCCAGGCCGGGAATGTGCGCATCGGCCAGCTTCAGCAGCCCCTCGCCGATGCGCTGCTTGAGGGCCGAGTAGTCAGCGCCACGCTGCCCCTTGGGCTGAGCGCGCCACGGGGCGAAGGCCTCTTCGTCGACGAAAGCGATGATCTCGGCGGTGTGGAACCGTTGGTCACCGGCCTTGATCGAGGGAAACGACACATAGATGCTGCGCGGGCAGCCTTCCACCACGCTGCGGGACAGGCCGGCGGTGTCGTCGTGATCGAAGCCAGTGTTGATCCAGTGGTTCTCGCCCTGCACGCCAATGCTGCGCGCGTCGGCCTTGAGCCTCAGGTACAGGGTCACCGCTGACATCCCGCTGCTGAGCTGCCGGATCTCCTGACGCAAGGCGGCCGTGCGGGTGCCGATCGGGCCCTGGGTGGGCAAAAGCCGTTCGAAGGTGATGGCCGCGCCCGCCGCCGAGATCACGACCGGTGCCTGGTACACGCGCTCCACGGGCAGCGGGCCACGCCGATCAAGCACCCGCACACCCACCGCCTTGCCGCCTTCGGTGAGGATCTCCAGCACCTCCTGCCCCACCAGGAGGGCTCCGCCCGCCCGCTCGATACCTTTCTCGAAAGTCCTGGCAATGCGCGAGGCACCGCCTTCGGGGAACCAGGCGCCATGAAGGTAGTGCGAGACGATCTGGGCATGGATGGCGAACGCGCTGCGCGCCGGCGGTAAGCCGTAGTCGCCCCACTGGCTGGCCAGCACGCGGCCCGCAGTTCCGGAGACCGGCAGCGTGAGGCCAGCACCGCGCCCGTGGTGCGGGTGGCCAGGCCTCCGGTGAGGCGCTGCACCAGGCGAAGCAAGGGCTCCACGGGTCGGGGCACCATGCTGCGCATGAACCCCAGCACGGCCCACCGGGTGGCTTTGCGCACATCCTTGAAGTAGCCCCGGATCGCGGCGGCCTCCTGCGGAAACCTGTCGATCAGGGCCCGCTCATAGCCTGCGGGATCTGAGGGCACCGACAGGTCGACACTGGGATAGACGAAGCGCTCGAAGCGATCGGGCAGGCGCGTCCAGCGCAATTCCCCGCCCGAGAGGTAATCGAAGAAGGCCCGCCCCTGAGAACCCGGCCCCACATCGCCCACGTAATGCAGACCCACGTCCCAGGACGCACCGTCCCGCCTGAACACGTGCGTCAGGCCGCCCGGCTCGGTGTGCATCTCCAGCACCAGCACACGTTGGCCCGCCACTCCTGCCAGCAGGCCGGCAGCACTCATGCCGCCCATGCCCGAACCGATCACGATCGCGTCATGCATGTGGAACTCCTTGCAGGAAGTGCGGCCTGTCCGCTTGCGCACCCCCCCTTCACGCTCCACGGGCGCTCAGGGCCAGACCGCACGGGCCGCCGATGGCGTGGGAACACCCCACCCCATGGCCCATGCTGCGCCGGCCTGCTGGCGTGAAGCTTTCAGCTTCCCTTGCGCACCGCTTCCGCCTGACGTTCCGCTTCCCTGACCTTCTCGACGCACGCGCGGTAGGCCGCCACATCAAGAAGCCTGTCACAGGCACGTCGCTGGCGCTCCAGGGCGTCGTCGTAGACAAACTCCGCGATGGCCGTGCAGCCGGTCAACGAAGCCATGACGAGGGCGATGCCGAGCAGTCGTTGCATGAGGGTTCCCCAAAGGACGTTCAACTCGAAGGATGTGACAGCCGCAGGTGGAGGGACCCCTGGCGGGTTCACGTTGACTCGTGGTCGGACAGCACATGCCACCACCGTGGCCGGCGGGAGACGTAGGAGTGGTACCTGGGTGCGAAGGCCTTCAGGTGCGGTTTGTCGAAAGCACCCGTGACGATGGCGACGGTGGGCTCGTCGTCGATGGCCCCAATGGTGCTGCCGCAAGTGCTGCAGAAGGCCCGGCTGGAGTACGAAGACGTGCGCCAAGTGGAGGGTTTGCCGCCCGGGCCGACCCACTCCACGCTCTGCGCGGGGAACTCCACCCAGGTGAGCGTGAGAGCGCCCGAATGCCGGCGGCAGCTTTCGCATGAACATGTGTGCGGCTTGCCCGGCTCTCCGCTGGCTCGAAACCGGATGGCGCCGCAGATGCAGCCCCCTTCATAGTGCTTGGTTTTCATGGCCACGACCCGGAAGAGATGTTGGTGTCTTGTGACGGCAGAGCTGAGTCAAGCGGCCCGCGCAGGCAAGCGCCTTCAGCCCCGGCTGCGCGATCGTGTTCACGGGCTTCAAGATCGGGCGGGTTTTCCATGCAGGGTGAGGGGACAGGGGTGCGGCCTGCGGGGCGCGGGCTCGTCAGTCAGGCCGCGTCATGGGATCGACCTAGGGTTTATACGGGGATTGTTGGGCCAACCGCACGCGTGTCCGATGATGGCTTGGTTGGAGACGATCATGCCAAGCAAACCAAAGACCTGGAAGCAGAAGATGAATGCCAAGCCACCGCACACGGTGGTGCTGGACAAGGACTTTGCAGGCGTGCCTGCTGGGGCCAGGCTGCTGATCTCATGCCCGGTGGAGGTGGAGAACTACCTGCGCACCAAGGTTCAGCCGGGCGAGACCCGGGAGATTCAGCAGATGCGGCGCGAGCTGGCCGCGGCGTACGGTGCCGATGCCGCATGCCCCGTTTCAACGGCCATCTTTCTCAGAACGGTGGCCGAGGCCGCCTGGGACGAGATTGAAGCCGGCGCACCGATCAGCGAGGTTGCACCGTTCTGGCGCGTGGTGGACCCCAAGTCGCCGCTGGCCAAAAAACTCAGAGCGGGCAGCACCTGGATAGAGCAGCAGCGCCTGGCAGAGCGCGAGGCGTAGAAGTGCGGTTTGCCGGTCAGTTTCGGCTGCTGTTCGGTTCGAAGAGTTGGGACAGGATCAGCCGAAGCAAGTCCGGTTGAACAAGGGCTTGGGTGCCTTGTTGGCAGCCCGCATGAGAGGCCCAAAGAATGTACAGTAACACGTACAAATAGGAGCAACACCATGGACGCGATCACCTACTCCTCGGCGCGGGCCAACCTTGCCAGCACGATGGACCGAGTCTGCAGCGATCACGAACCCTTGATCATCACGCGCAACGGCCAACAGGCCGTGGTCATGCTCTCGCTGGAAGACTACAAGGCGCTGGAGGAGACCGCGTACCTGCTGCGCAGCCCGGCCAACGCACGACGCCTGCTGAGCTCCATTGCGCAGCTCAACGCCGGCCAGGGAGCCCCGCGGGAGCTTGCCGAGTGAAGCTCACGTTCTCAGATGAGGCCTGGGAAGACTATCTGCACTGGCAGAAGCAAGACCGAAAAATGGTGGAGCGAATCAACAAGCTCATCAAGGAAGTGCAGCGAGATCCGTTCGTGGGCGTTGGCAAACCAGAACCGCTCAAGCATGCGCTCTCAGGGTTTTGGTCACGCCGCATCACGGACGAACACCGAATGGTCTACCGCGTCTCCGAGGACGCATTGGAGATCGCGCAGTTGAGATTCCACTATTGATTCCAAAGGCACCCGACCTGAAGTTGACTGCCATGCGGCAGCTGTGGGTCGTGGCGATGGGGCCTGACGTGCGACATAAGCCATGGACCAAGGGGCGCGAAGCGGCCTTCGGGTCGTACGCTCGATGGCGGGGTTACACCTCACTCGGCTTATGGCGCAATACGCAGGATTGAATGAACTCGCGAAGCAGCGCAATGGCCTCCGTCGGCGCATCGGGAACAACGCCGTGGCCACACGCCGCAAACTCGCGATAGCGAAGAAGATCCGGCCGAATGGCGGCCGCAATATCGCGTTGACACTCGATGGGCAGCATGGGATCCAACTCACCGCCGAGAACAAGTGTCGGGCACTCGATGCGCACGAGCGCAGGCAAGAGATCAAAGACTCGCCCTTCTCCCCCGGGCCGATTGAACCAGGCGGTGACCGCAGGGTTGAACACGATGCGTTTGGCTACCTCGGGGTTGGTCTTCGTTCTGGTGTAGAGAGGCAGAGCGACCTCGAGCCATGCTCTGAGAACTTCGGGGCTTGTGTCACCTTCGATGAATCTTTGCCGCGCGAGGTTGCCTGCCCGTGGGCCGCCTAGCCTGGCGAACATGGAAACCTTGGCCTCTGCGTGCGAGGCAGCCTGTGCGGACGTGCTGACGAGGGCAAGTGCTCCAGGATGCGTGGGGTAGCGTGTGGCATATGCCATTGCCACCATCCCTCCGAAGGAAGCGCCATAGACGATGGGCCTTTGGATGTCCAAGATGTTGCAGAACGCGTGGACGTCGTCGGCCCATTGAGCGAGCGTCCACGACTCTTCGCTGGCACG
>JBILSM010000171.1:0-4914 GCA_044372085.1 Rubrivivax sp. | reverse complement strand
CTGCGCGCGGGCGATGGCGTCATCACTGAGCAGATGAACCCCCGCAATGTGGCGCTGGCTCACCGCCCAGGCGATGTCGCCGATGCGCCGGGCGCCAAGCGAGTCCGCCGCCAGGCCTGAGACGGCCACATCCACCGGCTCACCGGCCGCCCGCGCCGCATGCAGGGTGGGGGCGTTCACCGGCTCCAGCGCGTCCACATGGCAACGGCTGCCGAACCAGGCGGCCAGGCCCGCCACCAGGCCGCCGCCGCCCACACTGACCAACACGCGGTCCGGCAGGCCGGCCTCCTGTTCGATCTCCAGCCCCAAGGTGCCGGCTCCCACCACCACCTCGGGCTGGTCGTAGGCGTGCATCAGCAGCGCGCCGGTCTGCGCCTGACGCTGCAGGCAGGCCTGCAGCGCCTGCGGGTACAGCGCACCCTCCACGGTCACGCGCGCCCCCAGGGACGCCAGCTTGGCGCGCTTGGCCTGCGGCGACACCTCGGGCAAAAACACCTCGCAGGGCACCCCCAGGGCCTGCGCCGCGGTGGCCACCGCGATGCCGGCGTTACCGCCCGAGGCGATGACCACACCGGCCTGAGGCACTGGCAGACTGCGCATGCGGTTGAACATGCCTCGCGCCTTGAAGCTGCCGCTGACCTGCAGGTGCTCCAGCTTCAGCCACACCTCGGCCACGTCCAGGCCGAACTGTCGCCCGGGAACGCGCCACAAGGGCGTGTGGCGCACATCCCCAGCAATGCGGCGGGCCGCTGATTCGATGGCGGCGTGGTCGACCATCGCCAGGGTGGGGTTCAAGGATTCGCTCATCGCCCTATGCTATCGAACTGACGGGGCAACAAGTCCCGCACCCATACCGCACCGATACCCGAGGATGCCGTCCACATGAGTTCGCAGCCCGCAGTCCCCTCCCCCGCCGCCCTGGAGTGGGCGCAGCGCCTGATCCGCTTCAACACCGTCAGCCACGAGTCCAACCTGCCGCTGATCGAGTGCATCGCCGACCACCTGCGCACCTTGGGCGTGCAGCCGCGCCTGACCTGGGATGACGACCGCCGCAAGGCCAACCTCTTCGCCACGCTGGGGGCAGGCAAGCCCGGGGGCGTCATCCTCTCCGGCCATACCGACACCGTGCCCTGGGACGGCCAGGCCTGGACCACCGACCCGCTGGGGGGCGAGGTACGTGACGGGCGCCTGTACGGCCGCGGCAGCGCAGACATGAAGGGCTACATCGGCATCGCGGTGTCGCAGGCGAAGGCTTTTCTGGAGGCTGACCTGCCCTTTGCCGTGCATTTCGCCTTCAGTTACGACGAAGAAGTGGGCGGCTTTGGTGCCCGGAACATGATTGCGGACCTGGCCGAAGCGGGCCTCGCGCCCAGCCATTGCATCGTGGGCGAGCCCACCGACATGGTGCCCGCCGTCGCCCACAAGGGCGTACAGCGCTGGCGCTGCTGCGTGCGCGGCAAGGCGGCACACTCCTCGCTCACACCGCAGGCGGTGAACGCGGTGGAGGCCGCGGCGCGGCTGGTGACGCATATCGCCGACATGGCAGACCGCTGGCGCGATGAAGGGCCCTACTACCCGGGGTTTGATGTGGCCTACAGCACGGCCGCGTCCTGCGTGATGCAAGGCGGCATCGCCGACAACGTGGTCCCTGAAGAGTGCCGCGTGCACTACGAGTTCCGCAACCTGCCCGGGACGGACGAAGTGGCCATGCAGCAGGCCGTGCTGGCACGCGCCGCGCAACTGGAGCCGGCCATGAAGGCGGTGGAGCCGTCAGCGGGCTTCAGCTTCGAATCCTTCGCCACCATGCCGGCCTTCCTGGCGCCCCCGGGCGACCCGGCCGTGGCCCTGGCGCAGCGCCTGGCCCGCAAACAAGAGACCACGCTCGTGGCCTTCGGCACCGAGGCCGGGCTGTTCCAGCGCGCAGGCATCCCCACGGTGATCTGCGGACCGGGCTCCATCGGCCAGGCCCACCAGGCCGACGAGTACGTGAGCCTGGCCCAACTGGCCGAGTGCGAGGCCTTCATCGCCCGGCTGCGGGAGGCGTGAAGCCGTGGGCGCCGGGTCAGTCAAAGCCCGGCGAATTCAAGCCTTCAAATCGAACACCAGCACCTCGGCGTCCTGACCCTGGCCCAGCGTGAGGTGATCCTCTCCCGCCAGCGTCAGGGCATCGCCGCCTGACAGGCGATGGCCGTTGACCGTGAGCGTGCCGCGTACCAGGTGCACATAGGACAGGCGTGCCAGGTCCAGGGGCAGCGAGGCGGATTCCGCACCATCGAACAACCCGGCGCGAATCCGCGCGTCGGCGTGAATCGTCACCGAGCCCTCGGCCCCGTCGCGCGAGGCGATCAGCGCCAGCCGCCCCCGCTTGGCCTCGGGCGCGAAGTGCTTCTGCTCGTAGCCCGGCGCGATGCCCGCCTCATCCGGCAGGATCCAGATCTGCAGGAAGTGCGTCTGGCCTGACTTGGAATGGTTGAACTCGCTGTGCCGCACGCCCGTGCCGGCGCTCATGCGCTGCACGTCGCCGGGCAGGATCACGCCCGCGTGGGCGCCGCCCGGCGTGCCGTTGCCCATGCTGTCCTGGTGCGCCAGTGCGCCGTCCAGCACGTAGCTCACGATCTCCATGTCGCGGTGGCCGTGCGTGCCGAAGCCGGTGCCAGCCGCGATGCGGTCCTCGTTGATGACGCGCAGGTTGCCCACGCCCATGTGGGCGGGGTCGAAGTAGCCGGCGAAGGAAAAGCTGTGGAAGCTCTGGAGCCAGCCGTGGTCGGCATGACCCCGCTCGGCGGAGGGGCGCAGGGTGATCATGGGAACTCGCCTTTGCAGTGCAGTGGAATGCGGTGTAGCCCGGATGGTGCCGCAACAAACACCCTGCAGGGCCTGTGGAACCTGATGACGACCTTCAAGGGCGTTGAAGACCGGTTGACGTGTCATGCACGCCGAGCAAGCGCCCGCCACGAGCCTGCTGAGCCCGCCTTGTTCACAATCCACCCATGCCCGACCGCAGACACGTGCTCACCCCCGACGCCCTGATGATGATGGAGGCGATCGCCCGCACCGGCAGCTTTGCCGCGGCCGCGCGCGAACTGGGCAAGGTGCCCTCGGCACTGACCTACAACGTGCGCCAGTTGGAAGAGGCGCTGGACGTGCTGCTGTTCGACCGCAGCTCGCGCCAGGCCCAGCCTACGGCGGCGGGGCTGGAACTGCTGCACGAGGGCCGGCGCCTGCTGCAGGAAATGCAGGCCGTGGCGAACCGCGTCAAGCGCGTGGCCAGTGGCTGGGAGGCCACCTTGTCCATCAGCGTGGAGGACATCCTGTCCACCGCCACCGTGTTCGACTTGGTGGAGGCCTTCTGCGGCATGCGTCCCGAGCCGGGTTCTGGACAGGGTCCGGCCACCCGGCTGCGCCTGCGCAGCGACGTGCTGGCCGGCACCTGGGAGGCCCTCATCTCGGGCCAGGTGGACTTGGCCATTGGCGTGGCCGGCGAACACGCCAATCCCGGGGGCGTGGAAGTGCGGCCGCTGGGAGAGCTGCCCTTCGTGTTCTGTGTGGCACCCGGGCACGAGCTGGCGCGGGCTGCCTCCATGGAAGGCCCCGATGGCAGCTCCGTTGGTGGTTCCGTCGGCGGCTCCCACCGCGGCGCTGTACGCCGCTCTGTCCAGGCTTCCCTTGGCGACACCGGCGCACCGCTGGAGCATGATCGGCTGGTGGCTCATCGGGCCGTGGCCGTGGCCGACACCGCGCAAAAACTCCAGCCCCTGACACGCAACCTCCTGCCCGGACAGGACGTGCTCACCGTGCCCACCATGCGCACCAAGCTCGAAGCGCTGGTGCGAGGACTGGGCTGCGGCTACCTGCCGGAGCCCATGGCCCGGCCTTGGCTGGCAGCCGGAAAGCTGGTCAGGCTGCAGACCGTCTCGGGCGAACCCGTGGCGAAGCTGCACTATGCCTGGCGGGCCGAGCGTGGTCCCGGATCCCTGGGCCGCGCCCTGCAATGGTGGCTGACCCAGCTGGAGAGCCAGCACACGCGCCAGGCCCTGATCGAGCGGCATCCGGTGGACGTGACGAACGCAGCCCCGTGACGGTGATCGGCCGCTTCGCACCGTCGCCCACAGGCGCGCTGCATGCCGGCTCTGCTGTGGCCGCCCTGGCCAGTTGGCTGGACGCTCGGGCTCGCGGCGGACGCTGGCTGGTGCGCATCGAGGATGTGGACACGCCGCGCTGCTCGGCCCAAGCCGAGGCGCAGATCCTGCGCCAGTTGGCCGATCTTCAGTTGCATCCTGACGCGCCGCCCGTGCGGCAATCGGACCGCGCAGCGCTGTACGGTTCAGCGCTGCAGCGCCTGGTGACAGTCGACCGGGCCTACCCTTGCGCGTGCACGCGCAAGGAGATCGAAGGCGCCCTGCACGCGACTGGCGTGCTGCACCAACGCCATGGCGAACGCATCTACCCCGGCACCTGCCGCGCAGGCTTGCACGGGCGGCCCGCACGGGCCTGGCGCTTTCACACCGAAGCGCGAGGCTTGCGCAGGATCGAGTGGACAGACCGCCGCATGGGCCCGCAGCAACAGGACGTGGCCCGGGAGGTGGGCGACTTCGTGCTGCGCCGCGCCGACGGCCTGTGGGCCTATCAGCTGGCGGTGACAGTGGACGACGCGGAGCAGGGCATCACCCATGTCGTGCGCGGGGAAGATCTGGCCGACAACACGGCGCGTCAGATCCTGCTGCAGCACGCTCTGGACCTGCCCACGCCCGTCTACCTGCACACGCCGCTGGTGCGGGCCGCAGACGGCCAGAAACTCTCCAAGCAGAACGGCGCCACCGCGCTGGACACGTCTCGGCCCCTGGCCGCGCTGGCACAAGCCGCACGGCACCTGGGCCTGCCCGACCCGCCGGGTTGGGATCCCGTTTTGAATGC
>JBILSM010000170.1:0-5006 GCA_044372085.1 Rubrivivax sp. | reverse complement strand
TGCACGTGGTGGACAAGGCCACCAAGCTCGAAACCATCTTTGACCGCATCGAGCTTCTGGCCACGCGGTTTGCGGCCTTGAAGGCGCAGACCCAGGCCGACATGTGGTGCGCCGTGGCCCATGGTGAGCCCGAGGCCTCGGCGCGGGTGCACTGTGATGCAAAGTGCCGCCAGCTGGATGAAGACCTGGCCTTTCTGCGCCATGCCAACAAAGGCAGCGAGCGCATGGACGATGCGGCGGTGCGCCGCGTGCGCGAGATGGCTGAGCGCTACCGCTGGGTGGATGGCCAAGGGCGCGAGCAGCCGCTGCTCAGCGACGATGAAATGGAGAACCTGACCATCCGTGCCGGCACGCTGACGGCGGCCGAGCGCCAGATCATCAACCACCACATCGTGGCCACCATCCAGATGCTGGAGAAGCTGCCCTGGCCCAAGCATCTGGCCCATGTGCCCGAGTACGCCGGCGGCCACCACGAGCGCATGGACGGCAAGGGCTACCCCAAGGGCCTGACGCGCGAGCAGATGAGCGTGCAGGCGCGCATGGTGGGCATTGCCGACATCTTTGAGGCGCTGACCGCCGCTGACCGGCCCTACAAGGCGCCCATGACGCTGTCACAGGCGTTGCAGATCATGGACAACTTCCGCGACAACGGCCACATCGACCCCGATCTGTACGCGCTGTTCCTCAGCCACCAAATACCGCAGCGCTATGCACAGAAGTTCCTGTCGCCGGCGCAGCGGGATTGCTGACCGGCTGCGGCGCTCAGCGCCTGGCCTCGGCCCTCGCCCCTTCGCCCCTTACTTGGGGCACTGCCCTGGTGTGAGGCTTTGCTTGTTGAGGACCTGATCTTTTTCCATGAACGCAGGTGAAGCGGGCAGGGTGGTGGGCGGGACGGTGGGGGTGATGGGTGCGAAGCCGCCCTGGCCGGCGTTGACCTGGATCTGGCCCTGGGGGTTGGCCATGGCGATCTGGCCTTCGAACACGGCGGTGTAGACGCCGAGCTTGGGGGTTTCGGCGACGCTGGGCGGGCGTGCGGCCTCACGCGGGATGTCCATGGGGTCGAACAGGCTGCCGGTGCTCGGCGTCAGCGGGCCGGGCGAAGGCAATGCGGGGGTGGTGCTGGGTGCGGCCTGTGCGATCAGCCACAGGCCCTGGGTGGTGGGGTCGGATTGAAGGGCCTGGTGCTGGCGCCATTGGGCCAAGGTGCGCAGGCGGGCCATGGGGTGTGCGCCGGGGGCCCAGGTGTCCCACTCGATGGTTGGCGCGGTGGCTTGTGCCGTGGTGGTGCCGCCGGGGTTGGTGGTGCCTGAGCGCTGAGGCGGGGTGGCCGAGGGTGCGGCGGGCGGGGTGGTGGTGGTGCCCGGGGTGGCTGAAGGTTCGAGAAGCCGCTGCGGCGTGCCGGGCAGCAGGCTGCGAAGGCCGGCGGCCGTGAGCACCTCGGAGCGGCCACGGCGCAGCACCACGTTGGCGGCGTCGCAGGTGAACTCGCCGTCGGCGGCGGGTTGCTCGCAGCCCACGTCCAGCGCCGTGTCTTGCCGTACGCCCAGCAACTGCCCGGCGTTGACCAGCAACCCGTAAAGGCGGGCGCCGGGCTGCGTAGGTGTTGCCAGGCGCAGATTGCCCTGCAGCAGGTCTACCCGCACGGCACGGCGGCCCCGTTCGTCTTCCTCGGCGCGCAGCGCCAGGCGCGTGGCCGGGCCCAGCACCAAGCGGGTGCCGTCGTCCAGGCCGAGAAGGGCCTCGGTGTCGCCGCTGGCCACCACATCGCCCAGGAACAGCGCGCCGCTGGCCGGCAGGTCCTGCGGGGTGATGCCTTCGCGCAGGCGCTGCACGGGCTGGTTGCTGGACAGCAACTGCCCCAGCCGGCCGGACTGCGGCAGCACGCCCTCTGGGATGGCCTGCGCCTGGCCGGCGCACTCCTGGTCGCACAGGCGCACGCCGAAGTCTGTGCCGCGGATGCCGATGGTGGTGTCGTTGACCTTCAGGTCGAAGGCGTTCTGGTTGCCGCGCTTGCCGATCTGGCCGGAGACGTTACGCAGCCAGCCCTTGAGCAGTTGCACCGACATCTGGTCCTTGGAGGGGTCTTCGGGCTGGAAGCTGAAACCCCGGATGGCGATGGCTGACTCCGGGCGCAGGGCGACGCGGGAGCCGTCGTTGAAGACGATGAGGGCGAAGGCGCCCTTCTCGGTGCCTACGGTGTCGCCCACGGAGAGCTTGGCGCCGGTCTGGATGACGCGCACCTGGCCGCCCTGGGGCTGGGCGAAGACTACGCCGCTGGCGCTGCGCACCTCGGCGGCCACCTGGGCCAGGGCGAGGGAGCTGGCGCCCAGGGCCAGGCCCAAGGCGGCCAGGGCGTGGCGCAGGATGGAACCCAAAGTGGTGCCAAGCATCATCAGCAGTCCTTGCCTGTGCTGGTGGTCCCGCTGGCGTTGCTGCCCTTGCCGTCGCCAGCCTTGCCCTGGTCGGGCTTGGCGTAGCTGACCTCGGAGGTAGCCTTGCTGCTGGTGGCCGTTGGTGCGGGGGCTGGAGCAGCGGGATCGAGTTCAAGGGACTTGACCTCGGACTTGCGCACCGTGGGCACGGCTGGGGCGGGCGCGGGCGCGGCGCCTGCGGCTGGGGCCTGCGCGGGTCTGGCTGCCGAAGGCGACGGAGCGGGAGAAGGTGAGGCAGAGGAATCGGGCGAAGGTGCCGGGCTGGCCGCGGCGACTGTGTCGCCCCTCTTCTCTTCGGCGGCCTTGTCCTGTGATGTGCCGGGCGAAGGTGCAGGCGTGGGCGCAACGTAGGCGGGCGGTGTCAGGGTTCGGGTGGCGGAGGTCTCCAGGCCGGCGGTACCCAGGCTTGAAGTGTCGATGGCGTCGTTGGTGTTGGTCACAGACTGTGTTTGCTTGATGACCTCCGTGACGATCTCGGAGTTCGCAGCAGCGTTGACCAGGGTGGAACTGTCGGCCGGTATCGTGGCGGTTCCAGAGGCCGAGGTCACTTGCAGGTTGGCCAATTGCAGCGTCTCCAGGTTCGCGCCCGTGGTGCTCACGGTGCTGAAGGTTCCTGAAGCCGAGTTCCTGCTGGAGAGGATGTTGAACCGGTCGGTGGACGCGGACCGGAAGCCGTCCAGGCTGCTGAGCAGTAAAGCGCCTCCCAGTTGCAGGTTGCCACTGGCCAGGACTTGGTCATGGACGGCGGTGCCAGCGAGCTCGATCTCCAGCGTGGCACCTGAGCCCAGCGTCAGGTTGCCCTCGACGTTGACAACGCCGGGAGAGAAGCCCGGCGCGAGCACGGCGTTGTTGATGTTCACGTTGCCGGAAAGGGTTCCGGCACCTGCCAGGCGGCCGGCGTTGAACGCAAAGCCCTCGCCAGCGCCCAGTGTGGCGCTGCCTGTGCCGCTGCCTGCGTTGGCGCTGCCCAGGGTGGTGGTGCCGCCGGTCTGGGTGAAGGTTCCGGTGACCTGGGTGGTGCCGGAGCTGACGGTGAAGGCGCCTGAGTTCACCACCGAGGCCAGGGTGTTGTTGCCGCTGGCCAGAACGGTGCCGCTGTTGTTCAGGGCTTGGTCGACGCTGCTGCCAGCCAGGGTCAACTGCCCCTGGTTGCTCAACTGCCCCCTGCCGGCGACCTGAACGCCGCTGAGGTCCAGGGCGCTGGAGACGGTCAGGACGCCGTTGTTGGTGACGCTGCTGAGTTGGAGGCGATTGCTGTTGACATCGAGGGTGCCGTTGTTGGTGAGGGCGTCCACGGTCAGGTTGGCGCCATTCACGCGCAGCCGTGCCGCGTTGGACAGCGACGCCAGGTTCAGCGCCGACAGGTCATAGGTGACCTGCAAGCCTTCCATGGAGGGGATGAGCACGCCAGCCACGTTGCGCCCGTCGTCAGGCAATACGTCCCAGTTCGCCGCGCTGCTCCAGTTCCCGCTGGCCTTGCCTGTCCATGTGGACAGCGAGCGTTGGGTGATGGTGGCTGGGCGGGTGACGGTGGTGACGGTGTAGTTGCGGCCTTCGTTGCCATCATCGAGCGTAAAGCCGGCGTTGACGCTGACGAAGCTGGCTGCGGCCACGTCCTTGGAGTTGAAGGCTTGGCTCAGGCCGGAGAGGGTGTCGCCAGCGAAGACGGTGCCGGTGATCGAGGGCGTGGGGCTGGAGGCGGTGGTGCCGTCGTAGACCTTGGTGTTGGATACCGCCGACAAGGTGAGCGCGGCGGGCGTGATGGTGGCCACCAGACCTGGGTTGGCGGCCAGGCCCGAGGCCTCCAGGTCAAGTCGGTAGTTCGAGGCCAGCCCTGCCACCGAGGCGGAACGGCCTGCGTTGTTGAGCACACCGTCCCCAATGAAATAGATGGGGGTGG
The DNA here is from genome assembly GCA_044372085.1 of Rubrivivax sp. Classification (GTDB taxonomy): domain Bacteria; phylum Pseudomonadota; class Gammaproteobacteria; order Burkholderiales; family Burkholderiaceae_C; genus Rubrivivax. Next base: position 674 of record JBILSM010000170.1, on the reverse strand, counting down.
CAGTCCGTTGGCCTGCGTTCTTGGAGTCGAAGGAGCCAGTGGCCGTGACGCTGAGGAACTCCGAGCCCACCAGGCCCGACAAGGAGCCCGCGTTGACGGTGGCGATATTGGTGCCGTCGTAGGCGCGGCCCTGGGCGGTGGAGCCGCTGATGGACAAGCTTCTTGGGGTGATAGAGCCGCTGGCGGTTTGCAGGATGACGTTGTAGTTGTTTCCGCCGTTGCCGTCGTTCAGGATGAAGCCACTGGGGCCTGTGTTGACGCTGATGGTGTCGGCGGTGAGTACGTCCTTGGAGTTGAAGGACTGCCCCAGGCCGTAGAGGGAGTCGCCCGCGAAGACATTGCCGGTGACGACGGGCGTCAGGCTGGAGGTAAACGAGCCATCGTAGACCTTGGAGTCGGACACCGCTGAAAGCGTCAGGGTGGCCGGGTTGATGGTGCCGGCGCCGGAGGCCGAGGTGGGCAGGATGTAGTTGGACAGCAGCGTGGCGTTGCTGGAGGGCGTGAAGTCCAGCGAGCCCAGGCTGGCGATGACGGCGGTGGCGTTGCCGACGTTCTTGGAGTCGTAGGAGCCCGAGGTCTGGGTGACGTTGGCGCCTTCGTCGCCGACGAAGCCCGAGAGGATGAAACTGCCCGCGCTGAGGGTGGCGTTGGTGTTGCCGTCGTAGGTCTTGGAC
>JBILSM010000012.1:0-47026 GCA_044372085.1 Rubrivivax sp. | reverse complement strand
AGGTCTCGGCGATGTGCTCAGGGTTCAGGATGCCGTCGGGCCCGACCTCGGCCACCCGCTGCGCGAAGTGCTCGCGCGCGAAGGCGGTGTCGATCAGGCCGTCGATGACCACATGCGCCACGTGCAGCCCCTTCGGGCCGAGCTCGCGCGCCATGGACTGAGCCAGGGCCCGCAGCGCCGCCTTGCCCCCGGCAAAGGCCGCGAATCCCGCACCCCCGCGCAGGCTCGCCGTGGCGCCGGTGAAGAGCAGCGTGCCCCGCCCGCGCGGCAGCATCACCCTCGCGGCCTCACGCCCTACCAGAAAGCCCGCCAGAGCGCACATCTCCCAGACCTTGAAGTACTTCTGCGCCGTGGTCTCCAGGACGGGGAAGCGCACGTTGCCGCCGACGTTGAAGACCACGACCTCCACGGGGCCCACCTCGGCCTCGACCTGGTTGAAGAAGCGGGCCACCTGGTCTTCGCGCCGGGCGTCCAGCCCGTAAGCGCGGGCCCGCCCGCCCCGGGCCACGATCTGATCGATCAGCGGCTGCAGCGCGGCCTCAGTACGCCTGGCCACGCACACCGTATAGCCAGCACGCGCAAAGCGCCGGGCCACCGCCGAGCCAGTAGCGTCACCGGCACCGATCACACAGCACACGCCGGGGGTCGTCATGGCATCGTCCATAGTCAACTTTCTTCAAGCTCGGGCCGTCGGCCGCGCGCTGGCGGCCGCGAACCAGCGCGTGGGTAGGCCATCTCCGGGGGGATGCGCAGGCCCACGGCCTTAGCCAGCACGAAAGCGCATTGCGCCACGATGTCGGCCAACGAACAAGCGTCGTCCACGAGGTGCTGACGGCTGGCGAACTCGCGGTCCAGCCACCGCATCGTGGCCAGGGCCTGGCGGCGCGGGATGGACAGGCCTTTCTCGGCCAGGAAGATGCGCACGCGGCGCGGGTGCATTCCGGGAGTCAGATCGTGGAACAACATGGCGACATTTCCTGGTGAATGGCGGCCTCGCAGCCAAGGCCTTGACGAAGTTCAGAGGGGCGATCTCAGAGACCGGACGATGCGCGTGGCCACCTCCCTGGCCAGATCGTCCAGCGGCGTCAGCGCGCCAGGCACACGGCCTGCACGCAGGGAGGCCGCCCCATGGACGGCACTCCAGGCAAACAGCGCATCGAGCTCGGTGGGCTCATGCGGCACGACACCTGTGCGATGCAGGCCGAGCAGCGCCGCGGGCAGGTAGTCGTAGCTGCTGCTGCGGTCCACAAGGCCCGCCAGGGCGCGGTAAGCCGCCCCCTGCGGGCCGAAGATCAGGCGCCACAGGGGGGGTTCGTCATCGGCGAACTGCAGATAGGCGCACGCCAGCCGATGCAAACGCGCCTGTGCCTGTGCGGCGTCCGAGGGCGGCTGCGAGATGCCGAAGGCCTGGGCGAAACGCGACTGCAATCGGCCAAATCCGACCTGGGCCACCTCCAGGAGCAGGTCTTCACGGCTGGCGAAATGCCGGTAGGCCGCAGCGGGCGTCACGCCCAGCCCAGTGGCGAGTTGACGCAAGGACAAGCCTTCAATGTCGGGCTCTCCCAGTGCTGCGTCGAGAAGCGCCTGACGCAGGTTGCCATGGTGGAAGCCCCTGGCAGCAGGCATCGGGGCCGGGTCGGCTTGGGTCGGGGGGTGTGTGGACTCTTTCAGCACACAGTCATGTTATCACTGTTGACATTTCGAACGCAAGACCTCAGAATGAATGTTGACGCCGTTGACTTCACACTTTGTTCGGAATCCGGCCTTGGCTTGGGAGATTTGCATGAGCTCAAAACCTGTCGGTTCGCCTTGGGGACCTGTCACCACGCGGGCGGCCCTGGCCGTGGCCTTGACCGCCGCGCTGGGGGCCTGCTCGGTGACGCAGCCCGAACCGCCTGTCCGGGCAAGACAAGCGCAGGCCGCGAGCACGGCTGCCCCTGTGCTGCCGGCGCCGCGGATGGTGCCCACCCGTGTGGGGCCTCTCGCCGTCCGGGACACGGGTGCGGGCGCCGCGGCTGGCGAAGTCATCGTGCTGTGGCCGTCCATCCTGTCCGACCACCGCATCTATCGCACCCCGATTGAAGCCTGGCGAGGTCGGCATCGCCTGATCGTCGTGGATGGCCCGGGCCACGGAGACAGCGGCCCGGCAGCCCGCCCCTTCACCATGGCCGATTGCGGTCAGGCGGTGGGTGAAGTGCTAGACGCACTGGGCGTCACGCAGCCGGTCATCGTGGTGGGCACGAGCTGGGGCGGCCTGGTGGCGGGCGAGTTCGCACTCGCGCAGCCGGGCCGCACCCGCGCAGTGGTGATGTTGAACACCCCTGTGTACACCGCCGCTGGCGGGCCCACCTTCGGCGACCGGTTCGTGGCCTGGGGTGCACGGTGGATCCCAGGCACCGGCTTGTACCGCGACGGTGTCGCGCGCGCCTTCTTCCTGCCCGCCACCCGCGAACGGGCAGGGCCACTGATGGAAGACTTCCATCAGCATCTGCTGCAGGCCGACGGCGCTGCGCTGGCGCAGTCAGTTCGCTCGGTGCTGATCGATCGCGAAGCACTGGCTCCGAGGATGTCAAGCATCACCGCACCGACACTTTTCATCGCCGGACGTCACGACGGGATGTACCCCCTGGAGGGCCTGCAAAAGGCCGCTGCCGCCTTGCCCCAGGGCCGGTTCGAGGTGCTGGACACCGGGCACATCTCGGTGGTGGACGCGCCGCAGCAGACCACGGCCCTCATCGATCGGTTTCTGGCCTCGCTGAAGCCCATGCCCCGGTGAGAAACGAAGGTGCACCCGTCGCGCCCATGCATGCATGCATGCCTGACAAGCGCCGGTGCATCTAGACCCGTACGGCCTTGAAGTCCGACGATCTCGTTCACCTCAACGCGACGCGAGAAGTCCCAGATGAAAGCCACTCACCCCTCCTCCAAGCCGCCAATGGAGACGTCCGCAACCGCCACGCACAAGGCTGACGCGGAAGCCGCCGACCGCGACAAGGCAGCCACCCTCTCCCGCCGCGGCTTCATCCGCCTGGCTGGCGGCGGTGTGGTGCTGGCCGCGGGCGGCACCAGCGTGGGCTGCGCCTCCTCGATGCCGGAGGTGGCTACACAGCCCTGGCGCACCCCCGAAGCGCAGGCCGACATACGCCGCTTCATGCTGGCGCATGCCCTGCTGGCGCCCAACCCGCACAACCGCCAGCCGTGGATTGCCGACCTGCGCGAACCCGGGCTGATCCACCTCATCTGCGACGGCGAGCGCTTGCTGCCCGAGACCGACCCCTTTGGCCGGCAGATTCTCATCGGCTGCGGGACCTTCATCGAGCTGGCGGTGATCGCTGCGGCGCAGCGCGGTGTGGCCGTACAGGTACGCCTGCTGCCGGATGGCGCCCCAGCGGCCACGGTCCTGCCCCAGGGCACGCGGGTGGCCACCTTGGCACTGGGCGCTCCCGGCAGCGCCAGCGCAGACCCGCTGTACCCCCAAATCGTGCGGCGGCACACGAACAAGAGCGCCTACGACAACGCCCGTGCCCTGCCCGAGGGCCTGGCCGCCGCCTGGCAAACCACGGCCCGCGCGTTCGGCACATTTGGCATCCAGGCCGGCGTCATCACCGGGGACGCGGCCATGGCGCCTATCCGGCGCATCACCCGCGAAGCCTACGAGATCGAATGCATCACGCCCGCCACCTGGCTGGAATCGGCGCGGCTCATGCGCATTGGGCCCCAGGCCATCGCCACGCACCGCGATGGCATCAGCCTGAACAGCCCGTTCGTGCGGGCGATGCATGCTTTGGGGGTTTTCGACCCGATGCAGGTACCACAACGCGGCCAGAGCAGCCTGCAACGCGTGATGGACCGCTGGACACCCTTCGAGACCGGCAGCGGCTACCTCTGGCTGGGCTCCGCTGGCAATGACCGCGCAACGCAGATCGCCAGCGGGCGCGCCTACGTGCGCATGCACCTGCAGGCCACGGCCGCAGGCGTGGACATGCACCCGCTGTCGCAGGCGCTGCAGGAGTTCCCGGAAATGCGCGGCCCTTACGCGGCGATCCACCGTGCGGTGGGCCTGGACCCCCGCAGCTCCACGCTGCAGATGCTGTCGCGTGTGGGCGTGGCAGCGGCGCCTGACAGCCCTTCGCCGCGGCGCGATCTCGCCACCCTCATCCGCGCTTGAACCCGGCGGCCCCAAGACCGCCATGGGTAACGGGCGGGGGCGCCCGGCATCTGAGCGAGACTGCGGCGATGCCCCGCCCTGCACGCCCCGAATCCGACCTGACGCCTGGGGTCGCCCGCCCCGCCGGGCCGAACCTGCAGGACTGGAACCTGCTGCGCTCCTTCATCGCCGTGCACGAGACCGGCACGCTGACCGAAGCAGCGCGGCGCCTGGGCACCACGCAACCCAGCGTGGGCCGGCACCTGCGCGAGTTGGAAGGGGCCCTGGGCGAGATCCTGTTCGTGCGCCTGCCCGGACGGCTCAAGCCCACCGAGCGGGCGCAGGCGCTGTACGCGAGCGTGGCCCCCATGAAGACAGCCGCCTTGGAGGCCGGGCGGCTGTTCGCCGAGGCCGGCGCCCAGGTGGCGGGCACCGTACGCCTGGCGGTGTCCGAGGTCTATGCCACCCACCTCGTGGCCCCGCTGGCTGCGCAGTGGCTGGCCGAGCAGCCGGGCCTGGAGATCGAACTGTCCGTCTCCAACCGCGCGGACAACCTGCTGCGGCGCGACGCGGACATCGCCGTGCGCTTCTTCCGGCCCGACCAGGACGACGTGATCGCCGTGCACGTAGGAACGACAGAGGTCGGCCTGTTCGCCCACACCGCATTTATCGAGCGCCACGGCATGCCGACCGACTACACCCTGCCCGAAGACGCCTTCGTCGCGGGCTTTGACCGTGAGGTGTGGTCGCTGGGGCCACTGATCAAGGGCTCGCCACCCACGCGCCCAATCCGCTTCCGTCTGCGCACCGATGCCTTCCTGGCGCGCCAGGCCGCCGTGGAGAGTGGCCTTGGCGTGGGCGTGTACCTGGTGGACGTGGCGGCAGAACGGCCCGGGCTGCAGCGCATCCTGGCCGACCGCTTCGGGCAGCCCCAGGAGGTGTGGCTGTGCGCACATCCCGAACTGCGGCGCTCGGCCTGCATGCGCTACGTCTGGAATCGGCTGGAGGAGGCGTTGAGATCGCGCCTGGCGAGTGTGCCGATGAAACCTGCAGACGACCGCACCGCCGACGCCGTGGCGCCCTCGCGTCCTTCGCCACGCAGGACCTGAAGGGCCCTCAACGCCCGGCTGGCTGCCCCACCGCCATGCGCCGGCTGACGAACACCACCGCGATCACGGCCAGCGAGAAGCCCACGGTCACCGGGTCAAGCTGCTCGCCCAGCACCGGCACGCCGAACAGCAGTGCCAGGAAGGGCTGGATCAGCTGCACCTGGCTCACGCGTACCAGGCCCCCCGTCGCCAGCCCGCCGTACCAGGCGAAGAAGCCCAGCCACATGGAGAACAGGCCCACGTACAGCAGCCCGCCCCAGGCCGCGATGCTGGGCGTGGCGCCTGTGGGCCACCACCACAGCGTGGCCGGCAGGGTGAAGGGCAGCGAGCCCACCACCACCCAGCAGATAACCTGCTGCGCCGGGATGGCGCCCGACACCCGCGCCCCGGCCACATAGGCGATGGAGGTGGACAGCACGGCCAGCAGCAGCCAGCCATCCGCCGCCACCAGCCGGCCACCGCCCTTCCAGGCGGCGAAGGTCATCACCAGCGCGCACCCGGCCACCGCGCAGGCCCAGAAGCCGGCCGAGGGCCGCTGACGCAGCGTCAGGGCGCCCACCACGGCCGTGCCCAACGGGGTGATGCCACTGACCACCGCCGCGTGCATGGACTCCACCTCGCGCAGCGCCAGACCGATGCACAGCGGAAAGCCCACCACCGTGCCCAGCGCGCACACCGCCAGCGGCCGCCAGTGCCGCCTGTCCGGCACTGGCGCACCCACCCAGCGCAGGTATCCGATGCTCAGCAGGCCTGCCAGCGCCGCGCGTGCGGCGGTGACGAACTCCGGCGACATCTGCGGCGCCGAGACATCGCCCACGGCCAGCCGGGTCATGGGAAAGGTCATGGCGAAGATCACCACGCCCAGCAGCCCCAGCAGCAGGCCGCGGCGAACCTGGGCGGGGGTGGGGGGAGCAGCAGACGGGGCAGCGGTCATTCGTGGATCCTGTCACTCACAGCACCGCCATCCACCCCGCCGTGGCCACCAGCACGGCGGCCAGGGTGCGGTTGAACCGGGCCAGGCGCTGCCCGGTCGCGAGCCAGCTGCGCAGGGCCGAGCCGATGAGGGCGTAGGTGAAATTGCTGGCCAGGCCGTAGGCCATCATCAGCGGCAGCACGATCGCCAGCCGCGGGGCCATGGGCTCGGCCACGGTGATCCAGCCGGCGCTGATCATCAGCGCGTTCATCCAGGCCTTGATGTTGACGAACTGCAGCATCACGCCTTGCAGGAAGCCCACGCGCAGGCCGCCATCGGCCTCGGCCATGCGCGTGGTGTGGGCCAGCTTCCAGGCCAGCCAGAGCATGTAGGCCAGACCCAGGGCCTTGATGCCGCCGCGCAGCACGGGCGCGGCCTGGATCACCGCGCCCAGCCCGCCCGCGCAGGCCAGCAGCAGCAGGCCCCAGCCGAAAGGCACGGCCAGCACGAAGGTCATGGCGCGCTTCAGGCCCCCGTTGGCGGCCAATGCCGCCGACAAGGTGGTGTTGGGCCCCGGCGTGAAGGCCATGGCCGTGGAGAACACCAGCAGGGCGGCGAGCTCGGCGGAGGTCATCGTGACAGCTGTTCCCAACGCTCCAGCGCGTGCATCAGCTCCTCCTCGATCTGCGCCCGGCGCGCGGACAGCTCGGCCCCCCGCTGCGGGTGGCGCGCGAAGAGCAGGCCGTCAGCCAGATCGGCGTCGATGGTTCTCTGCTCGGCTTCGAGCGTCTCGATGCGCGCAGGCAGGGCGTCAAGTTCGCGTTGCTCCTTGTAGCTGAGCTTGCGTGGGGGCACCAAGGGGCCGGGCGCGGCGGCGCGGGCCCCAGACGGAGACTCCGCCGCGGGCGGGATCGTGGCAACGCCTCCACTTGCAGCGCCCTGCGCCGCGGGCCTGGTGGGCTGCGGGGAGGCGGCCAGCCGCCGAGCGCGCTCGCGCTGCAGCTTCCAGTCCTCGTAGCCGCCTTCGTACTCGCGCCACAGCCCGGGGCGGCCGCCCCAGGCGGGGTCGCCCTCCCAGGCGATGGTGCTGGTGACCACGTTATCCAGAAACCGCCGGTCGTGGCTGACCAGGAAGACGGTGCCGCCGTAGCCCTGCAGCAGCTCTTCCAGCAGGTCCAGGGTGTCGATGTCCAGGTCGTTGGTGGGTTCGTCCAGCACCAGCACGTTGGCCGGCAGCGCAAACAAGCGTGCCAGCAACAGCCGGTTGCGCTCGCCGCCAGAAAGCGTGCGCACGGGCGAGTTGGCACGCTCGGGCGAGAACAGGAAGTCGTTCAGGTAGCTCATGACGTGCTTGCGCTGCCCGCCGAACTCCACCCACTCGCTGCCCGGGCTGATGGTGTCGGCCAGCGTGGCCTCCAGGTTCAGCCCTGCGCGCATCTGGTCAAAGTACGCCACCTGCAGCTTGGTGCCCTGGCGCACGCGGCCTGAAGTCGGCTGCAGCTCGCCCAGGATCAGCTTGAGCAGCGTGGTCTTACCTGCACCGTTGGGGCCAATCAGGCCTACCTTGTCGCCGCGCAGGATGGTGGCGCTGAAGCGGTCGATCAGCGTGCGCTCGCCAAAGCGCATGCTGACCTCCGAGAGTTCGGCCACGATCTTGCCGGGCGGCAGGCCGGCGTCCAGCTCCAGCCGCACCTGGCCGAGCTGGTCGCGCCGGGCCGCGCGCTGCGCGCGCAGCGCCTGCAGCCGGGCCACGCGCCCCACGCTGCGGGTGCGGCGGGCCTCCACGCCCTTGCGCACCCACACCTCCTCCTGCGCCAGCAGCTTGTCGGCGCGCGCGTTGGCCAGAGCTTCGTTCTCCAGCTCACGCGCTTTGGTGGCCTCGAAGGCGGCGAAGTTGCCGGGGTAGCTGCGCAGCACGCCACGGTCCAGCTCGATGATGCGGGTGGCCACGGCGTCGATGAAAGCCCGGTCGTGGGACACCAGCACCAGACCGCCAGCGGATGCCGAACCTGAACCCGCTCCGCGCCACTGCACCAGCAGTTCCTGCAGCCACTCGATGGCCTCGATGTCCAGGTGGTTGGTGGGCTCGTCCAGCAAGAGCACGTCCGGCCGTGCCACCAGCGCCTGCGCCAGGGCCACGCGCTTCTTCGTGCCGCCAGACAACGAGGCCACGGGCGCGTCGGCTGGCAGGTTCAGGCGCTGCAGGGCCTCGTGCACGCGCTGCTCCCAGGTCCAGCCGTCCAGGGCCTCGATGCCCGTCTGAAGGGTGTCCAGGTCGTTAGGCAGGGCTCCGACCGCGCCGGGCGGGGGCGGCGTGCCGCTGGCCAGGGCCTCGTAACGCTCGCGCAGCGCACGGGCCTGCGCCACGCCTTCGGCCACCGCCTCGAAGACCGTCGCGCCCTCCGCAAACTGCGGCTCCTGCGGCACGTAGACGCGCCGCACCCCGCCTTGCTGCTGCAGCAGGCCGTCATCCAGCCGCTCCACCCCGGCCAGCACCTTGAGCAGCGACGACTTGCCCGTGCCGTTGCGCCCGATCAGCGCCACGCGCTCGCCCGCCTCCAGCGAGAAGACGGTGCCATCGAGCAAGGGCACATGCCCGAAGGCGAGATGGGCGTTGGTGAGGGTCAGCAGGGCCATGAGGGCATTGTCCCTGTGACGGGCTTGTCCGCCCTGGGGGCGAGGCGGGCCGCAGGCAGCACCTGCGGCGGCGTGATGGAAGACGCGGCCGTGCCAGCGCCCGCGCTCAAACCACCACCGCCCGAGACGCCGCTTCGCGCCACAGCGTGTCGCCGCGCCGGGCGTAGGCCTTCTCTTCCTCGCGGCAGCTTTCCACCAGCTTGATGAGGTGCTCGTCGTTGCTGTCCCGCGCACGGGTCACCAGCGCGGGCCAGGGGCGCAGCGCGGCGGGGGACAGGGGCTTCAGGCGCGCGGCCACCACGGCGTGGGCAAAGGCCTGCCAGTACCAGGCCCAGGCGGTCAGGGGCTCGTCGACGAAGCGTGTCACCACGCGCATGGCGTGCGTGCCAGTGACCAGATGCAGCGCGATGACGTTGCCCGATTGCGAATAGGCCAGGGCCGCGGCGCGGGCCAGGCGCTCGGGCGTGCCCTCGTCCACAAACAGGCGCGCGGCCACGCGGTTGACGCGTCCGTCGGCGGCGGCATCGCGAATTTGGTCGCTGATCAGTTCCGCCCGGGAGCGCCCGACGCGCAGCTCCCGCAGCAGGGCCACCGGGTCGTCCGTGGCGGGGGCGCGGGGCGTCCCTGCCAGCGGGTTGTGCATCGCGCCCAGCCGCTGGTGGCGGCAGGCCCAGTAGGCCAGCGCGTCCGCCAGCTCGCCCAGATGGCCGCTTCGCAGGGCGTTGGCGGTGCGGATCAGGCCGTGGAAGGCGGCCGCGCTGACGCCCGGCATGAGCTGCGGCAGCACCTGGCCCAGCATGTCACTGGCGCCTTCCTGCGCGATCCACTCGGCAAACAGGGCGCGGTACACCGGCCAGGCCTCGTACTGGCCCAGCCGGTCGGGCCAGGGGTCGCCCGCGGGCCAGGTCTGCGCGGGCGGCGCGGGCTGCAGGCGTGGGGCGTAGGCCGCGGCAAAGGCCGACAGGCGGGCTTCGTCCGCGCCCAACCTCTCCAGCGCCACCAGGGTTGCGGGCAGGTGGTTGCTCAGGCCCGCGCCATGCTCCGGGGCATGGGCGGCGCAGTGGTTCAGGGCATCGACAAGGTTCATGGGTTCAGCGTGGAAATTGCAGAAAGGACAGGGCAACGGGGCGACAGGGTTGCGGGGCCCGACGATCAGGCGGCGGCCGCCACCGCAGCCTCCAGCGCATCCATGAACATCGCCGCGACGTCGAAGCCGGTCTGGTCCATGATCTCGCGAAAGCATGTGGGGCTGGTGACGTTGACCTCGGTCAGGCGGTCGCCAATGACGTCCAGGCCCACCAGCAGCAGCCCGCGCGCGGCCAGCACCGGACCCAGGGCCTGGGCGATGGCGCGGTCGGCCTCGGTCAGCGGCTGGGCCACGCCCTTGCCGCCGGCGGCGAGATTGCCACGCACCTCACCACCCTGCGGGATGCGCGCCAGGGCGTACGGCACCGGCTGCCCGCCAATCACCAGCACGCGTTTGTCGCCTTCCGCGATGGCAGGCAGGTACTTCTGCACCATCACCGTCTGGGCCCCGCCGCGGTTGAGCGTCTCGCTGATGGCGCCCAGGTTCAGGCCCTCGGGCCCGACGCGGAAGATGCCCATGCCGCCCATGCCGTCCAGCGGCTTGAGGATGATGTCGCGGTGCTCGGCGTGGAAGGCCCGGATGTCGTCTTCGCTGCGCGTGACCAGCGTGGGAGCGATCCACTGCGCGAACTCCAGGATGGCGAGCTTCTCCGGGTGGTCGCGCAACGCCGCCGGCTTGTTGAACACGTGCGCGCCTTCGCGCTCGGCCTGCCCCAGCAGGTGGGTGGCATAGAAATACTCGCTGTCGAAGGGCGGGTCCTTGCGCATGACCACGGCGTCGGCCTCGCGCAGCTCGAAGGCAGGATGGACGACCGCGGTGCGAAACCAGCTCTCGTCGTCGCCCTGACCCTCGCCATCGAAGCCTGGCGACAGCGTGATCTCACGGGCGTGGGCGGTGACCCGGCCGCCTGCCACCCAACGCAGGTCGCGCGGCTCGCAGGCCAGCAGACGGTGGCCGCGTCGCTGCGCCTCGCGCATCATGGTGAAGGTGGAGTCCTTGTAGGTCTTGAAGGACTCCAGCGGGTCGGCAACGAAGAGGATCAGCATGGCGTCAGAAAGGGGTACGGGTCAAGCCGGGCCGCAGGCTGCGACAGGCCCGTAGGGTGCGTGAAGCATCGCAGTGTCCGCGAAGGCCGCCCCGGGCGCAGCCCCCGCTTCACCGGGGCCGCCACTGTTGCACAAGCAGCGCGATCGTACCGGCCAGGACGCCCCAGAAGGCCGCGCCAATGCCCAGCATCGACACGCCCGACAGCGTCACCAGGAAGGTCAGGGCCGCGGCGTCGCGATGGGGCTCGTCCTTCAGGGCCGTCACCAGGCCGGAGGCGATGGTGCCGAGCAAGGCCAGGCCCGCCACCGCGAGCACCAACTCCCGCGGGAAGGCCTGCAACAGGCCCACCACCGCCCCACCCGCCAGCCCGGCCAGGCCGTAGAACAGGCCCGCGGCCACGGCCGCGGTGTAGCGTCGTGCAGGGTCGTCGCCAGCCTCCCGGCCCATGCAGATGGCCGCGGTGATGGCCGCCAGGTTGAAGGCGTAGCCGCCGAAAGGTGCGAGCAGCACGCCTGTCAGGCCCGTGGCCACCAGCGGCGGGGACACCGGCGTGTTGTAGCCCGCCGCGCGCTGAGCCGCCACGCCCGGCAGGTTCTGCGAGGCCATGGTGACGATGAACAGGGGCAGAGCCAAGCCCACCAGGGCCTGCAGGCTGAAGGCGGGCGTCGTCCACACCGGTGCCGCCCAGGCCCCGCCCAGGCGCTGCCAGTCCATGGTGCCCTGTGCGGCGGCCACCACAATGCCGGCCAGCAGCGTGAGCGGAACGGCGTAGCGGGGTACGACGCGGCGCCCGACCAGGAAGGTCAGGACCATGACGCCCACCAACAGCGGGGCCGTGGCCACCGCCCCCGCCGCGTCCAGGCCGAAGCGGGCGAGCACGCCGGCCAGCAAGGCGGCCGCAATGGCCTGGGGGATGCGGCTCATCAGGCGCTCGAACAGGCCGGTCACGCCCGCGAGCGCGATGAGGGTGCTGCAGGCGATGAAGGCGCCCACCGCGTGGGGCAGGTCGATGCTGCTGCTGGCGGCCACCAGCGCCGCCCCGGGGGTGGACCACGCGGTGAGGACCGGCTGGCGGTACCGCAGGGACAGGCCGATGGAGGTCAGGGCCATCCCCAAGCCCAACGCCCAGATCCAGGAGGCCGTCTGGGCGGCGTCGGCCCCCACCGCCTGGGCTGCGGCGAACACCAGCGGCACCGAGCTGGTGAAGCCCACCAGCACAGCCACGAACCCCGCCACCACGGCCGGCACGGAAAAGTCGCGCAGCAGGTGGCTCATGCGGTTCATGCGGTTCATGTGCAGCGTTCAGCACCCAGCGTGCAGGGCGGCCGCTGATCCGCAACGGCCTGGCCACAAGCGCTCAAAAACACAAACGCTCAAATCTCCACCTTCGACCCCAACTCCACGATGCGGTTGGCCGGCAGGTAGAGGAAGTCCGCCGCCGCCGCCGCGTTGCGGTGCATGCTGGCAAAAAGCTTCTCGCGCCACAGCCACATGCCCTTTGCGAAGGTGGGCACCACGGAGTCGCGGCTGAGGAAATAGCTGGTCTCCATCTCGTCGAGCACGATGCCGCGGCCGGCCAGCAGCTTGAGCGCCTCGGGCACATCGGGGTCGTTCTTGAAGCCGAAATGCAGCACCACCTGCCAGCAGTCGTGGCCCAGCGGCTCCGCCTCCACCCGCCGGTCAAAGCCGATCCAGGGCACCTCGTGGTGGCGCACGGTGACGAAGACGTTCTGCTCATGCAGCACCTTGTTGTGCTTGAGGTTGTGCAGCAGGGCAAAGGGGGTGGCGCCCTTTTCCGCACTCAGGAACACGGCCGTGCCGGGCACGCGCAGCGGCGGGTGGAGGAACAGCGACTCTATGAAGACCGACAGGTCAATGGCCTCGTCGCGCAAGCGCTCGCTCATCAACTGGCGGCCCTGTTGCCAGGTGGTCATCAGCGTGAACATGGCCGCACCGATCAGGATGGGGAACCAGCCCCCTTCCAGTATCTTCACCGCATTGGCGGCGAAGAACACGATGTCGATGACGAAGAAGCAGCCGGTGGCGGCGACACACAGCCACAGCGGCAGCTTCCAGCCGTAGCGGATGACGAAGAAGGTCATGACGGTGGTGATGGTCATGTCGATCGTCACCGCGATGCCGTAGGCAGAAGCCAGTGCGCTGCTGGAACCAAAGGCCACCACCGCGATGACGATGCAGACGTAGAGGGACCAGTTCACAAAGGGCACATAGATCTGCCCGGTCTCGCGCACGGAGGTGTGCAGCAGGCGCAGGCGCGGCAGGTAGCCCAGCTGGATGGCCTGTTTGGTGACGGAAAAAGCCGCGGTGATCAGGGCCTGCGAGGCGATCACCGCGGCCAGCGTGGCCAGCAGGATCAGCGGATACAGCGCCCACGACGGCGCCATCTCGTAGAAGGGGTTGCCCACGTTCTCGGGGTGCTGCAGCAGCATCGCGCCCTGGCCGAAGTAGTTCAGCACCAGGGCCGGCATCACCACCGAAAACCAGGCCAGGCGGATGGGCCTCTTGCCGAAGTGGCCCAGGTCAGCGTAAAGGGCCTCAGCGCCGGTCACGCACAGCACCAGCGCGGCCAGCGCCACGAAAGCCACGCCCGGCTGGGCCAGCAGGAAGCCCACCGCGTAGTGCGGCGACAAGGCCACCAGCACGGCGGGATGCTGCGCAATGTGCACCAGGCCCAGCACGGCCAGCACCCCGAACCACAGCAGCGTGATCGGCCCGAAGAAGCGCCCGACCACCGCCGTGCCGAAGCGCTGGGCGGCGAACAGCACTGTCAGGATGACCAGCGTCAGCGGCACCACGAAGCGGTGCAGGCCGGGCTCGACGACTTCCAGCCCCTCCACTGCCGACAACACCGAGATGGCGGGCGTGATGACGCCATCACCAAAGAAGATGGCCGTGCCGAAGATGCCCAGCAGCAGCAGGCGCGAGCGCAGCACCGGACGGTCCTTCACCGCCTGCGAGGCCAGCGCCAGCATGGCGATCAGCCCGCCCTCCCCGTTGTTGTCCGCGCGCAGGATGAGCGCCACGTATTTCAGCGACACCACCACCGTCAGCGTCCAGAAGGCCAGCGACAGGATGCCCAGGATGTTGTCCGCATTCAGCGGCACCCGGCCATGGGCGAAGACCTCCTTGAGCGCGTACAGCGGGCTGGTGCCGATGTCGCCATACACCACGCCGATGGCCGCCAACGTGAGGGAGGCCAGGGCCGCTTGACCCGCGTGAGGGCGGTGGGCGTCGGGGGCGGTCATGGGGAGAAAGAGCGGATCAGCGCCTCATTGGAGCGCCAATGCTGCAATGCAGCAAGAGCCAGGCATCGGACTGTGGGGTGGCCACCACGCCGGGGTGGTGCGCCTTACTCGTAGACCTCGGCCTCGGGGTCGGTGGCTTCCAGTTCGTAGCTGGCCGCCAGCATGGCCAGTCGGCCCACCACGCCGTACATGTAGAAGCGGTTGGGTGCGCTGGCGCCGGGCTTCTCGCCCGGGCGCGGCAGTTGGTGGCTGTGGTCGAAGGCCAGCGGCACGAAACTGGAGCCCGGGGCGTTCAGGTTCTCGTCCACGCCACGCTCGGCGTGCACGCGGTAGAAGCCACCGACCACGTAACGGTCGATCATGTAGACCACCGGCTCGGCCACGGCATCGTTGATGCGCTCGTAGGTGGGCACGCCTTCCTGGATGATGACCTCGGAGACCTCCTGGCCGTCCTTGATGACGCTCATCTTGTTGCGCGTGCGGCGGTTGATCTCAGCCAGTTCCTTGGCGTCGCGCACGGTCATGATGCCCATGCCGTAGGTGCCGTTGTCAGCCTTGACCACGACGAACGGCTTCTCGTTGATGCCGTATTCCTTGTACTTGCGCCGCACCTTCCCCAGCAGCGTGTCCACGTTGCTCTGCACGCAGTCCAGCCCTGTGCTTTCGGCGAAGTTGACCTCTCCGCACTGCCCGTACATGGGATTGATGAGCCAGGGGTCCATGCCCAGCAGCTTGGCGAACTTCTTGGCCACTTCCTCGTAGCTCTGGAAATGGTGCGTCTTGCGGCGCACCGCCCAGCCGGCGTGCAAGGGCGGCAGCAGGTACTGCTCGTGCAGGTTCTCCAGCACCTTGGGAATGCCCGCGGAGAGGTCATTGTTCAGCAAGATGGTGCAGGGGTCGAAGTTCTTCAGACCCAGCCGCCCGCGCGTACGCACCAGCGGCTCCACCACGAGTTCGCTGCCATCCGGCAGGGCCAAGGTGGTGGGCGCCTTGACCTCCTCGTCCAGCGTGCCCAGGCGCACGTTCAGGCCGGCCTGGTGAAAGATCTGCATCAGGCGCTTCACGTTGGTCAGGTAGAACGTGTTGCGGGTGTGCTTCTCGGGGATCAGCAGCAGGTTCTTGGCCTCGGGGCAGATCTTCTCGATCGCGGCCATGGCGGCCTGCACCGCCAGCGGCAACATCTCGGCAGTGAGATTGTTGAAGCCCCCGGGAAACAGGTTGGTGTCCACCGGCGCGAGCTTGAAGCCGGCGTTGCGGATGTCCACCGAGGTGTAGAACGGCGGCGTGTGCTCCATCCACTCCAGCCGGAACCAGCGCTCGATGGCGGGCATCGACTCCAGGATGCGCTGCTCGAGCTCGTTGATGGGCCCGGTCAGGGCGGTGATGAGGTGAGGGACCATGGGTTGATTCTAGGGACGGGCCGTGACAGCCGCTTGAACCTCGTCAAGCGGGCAAGGCGCGGACGAAGAAAGGCCGCCCGAAGGCGGCCCTTTGCTTCTGGCCTTGCTCGCGCCGGGCGATTACTTGTTGTAGGCCGTCTCGCCGTGCGACGAGATGTCCAGGCCTTCGCGCTCTTCCTCTTCGGTCACGCGCAGGCCGATCACCATGTCGACGATCTTGAAGGCGATGAAGGCCACCACAGCGGAGATCACCACGGTGTAGAGCACGCCCTGGACCTGGATCCAGACCTGGGTGCCAATGCCGCCCCACTCGCCGCACTTGTTGTCGACGTAGTTGCAGATGCCGGTGCCGCCCAGGCTGGGGCTGGCGAACACGCCCGTCAGCACCGCACCCAGGATGCCGCCCACGCCGTGCACGCCGAACACGTCCAGCGAGTCATCAGCGCCCAGCAGCCTCTTCAGACCGGACACGCCCCACAGGCAGATCACACCCGCCAGGGCACCGATGACCAGCGCACCGCCCACGCCCACGAAACCGCAGGCCGGCGTGATGGCCACCAGACCAGCCACCGCACCCGAGGCCGCACCCAGCATCGAGGCCTTGCCCTTCATCAGCGCTTCCGCACCGGCCCAGGCCAGCGTCGCCGCCGCCGTGGCCACCACGGTATTGATGAAGGCCAGCGCGGCCACGCCGTTGGCTTCCAGGTTGGAGCCGGCGTTGAAGCCGAACCAGCCCACCCACAGCATGGAGGCGCCCACCATCGTCAGCGTCAGGTTGTGCGGCGCCATGGACTCACGGCCATAGCCCACGCGCTTGCCCAGCATGTAGGCGCCCACCAGGCCCGCCACGGCGGCATTGATGTGCACCACCGTGCCGCCGGCGAAGTCCAGCGCGCCCTTGGCCCACATGAAGCCGGCGTTGGCCGTCACCGCTTCCAGCGATTTGGCATCGGTGATGGCGTCCGGGCCGTCCCAGTACCAGACCATGTGCGCCACCGGCAGGTAGCTGAAGGTGAACCACAGCACCGAGAACAGCAGCACCGCCGAGAACTTGATGCGCTCGGCAAAGGCGCCCACGATCAGCGCGGTGGTGATGGCCGCAAAGGTGCCCTGGAAGGCGATGAACGTCAGTTCAGGGATGTAGACGCCCTTGCTGAAGGTCGCCGCAATCGAATCTGGCGTCACCCCCTTCAGGAACAGCTTGTCCAGCGTGCCGAAGAACGGATTGCCGGCGGTGAAGGCCATCGAGTAGCCGTACACGACCCACAGCACCGAGATCAGCGCAAAGATCATGAAAACCTGCATCAGCACCGACAGCATGTTCTTGCTGCGGACCAGACCGCCGTAGAACAGCGCCAGGCCGGGGATGGTCATCAGGATGACAAGGGCGGTGGCGATCGTCATGAAGGCCGTGTCGCCCTTGTTGGGCACGGGCGCCGCGGCAGCAGCAGCGGGGGCCTCAGCAGTGGGCGAAGCAGCCGGTGCAGCAGCGTCGGACGCCGCGGGTGCGGCGGCCGTGGCCGTGGCGGCAGGAGCGGAGGCCGGCGCGCCTTGCGCCAGCACAGCCCCCGTGAAGCCCAGGACCGCAAGGCCCAGGGCGCAAGTGGCAATGAATTTCTTGAACATGTTCATCTCTCGAGTGTTGGGGCCGCGGGGGGTCAGAGGGCGTCCTTGCCGGTCTCGCCGGTGCGAATGCGCACCACCTGCTCGAGGGCGGAGACGAAGATCTTGCCGTCCCCGATCTTGCCGGTACGGGCAGAGCCTTCGATCGCCTCGATGACGCGCTCGACCAGCGCGTCATCGACAGCCGCCTCGATCTTCACCTTGGGCAGGAAGTCGACAACGTATTCCGCACCGCGGTACAGCTCGGTGTGGCCTTTCTGTCGGCCGAAGCCCTTGACTTCGGTCACCGTGATGCCCTGCACGCCGATGGCGCTGAGGGCTTCACGCACTTCGTCGAGCTTGAAGGGCTTGACGATTGCGGTCACCATCTTCATGAAAGTCTCCGTGGGTTTGAGGTTGAAAGAGGTCAGAAGGCCATCTTGGCGCCGAGCACGATGCCGGCTTTACCCAGGTCCTTGCCAGCGCCGCCGATGACGGCGATGTTGGTGTCCACCAGGGTGGCGCTCCAGGTGATGCCCGAGATTTCCTTGCTGATGGCCAGCGAGTAGTCGGTGTAGGAGGATGCGCTGTTGTTCTTCACGGTCTGGCGGCCAATGTGCGGCGTGACCGCAAAGCCCCCCACGTCGAAGGTGGCGCTGATGTCCAGGTAGCCGCTGCCCTTGCTGTTGGCGGCGCCGAACAGGTTGGTGGTGCTGTGAGAGTACTTGGCGGTCACGTGGCCGGCGGTGATCGCTCCGTACACCTCGAAGGTGTTGGCCGACGGCTTCAACTTGTTGCTGGGGTACTGGTAGGCCAGGGCGCCGATGTCGTAGGTCACGCCCTTGGAGATCTCGCCCTTGTAGCCACCGTACAGATCGATCTCGACGTTGGCATCGCCGTTGTAAGGCGCATCTTTGATCCACTTGATGGTGGAGCCCCAAGCGCCCAGGTAGAACGCACCGGCCGTGAAGTCCACGCCGCCTTGCAGGGCGGGTTGCAGGCGGCTCTGGGAGATGCCGCGGTAGCGGTAATCGGTGACCACCCCTGCATTGAAGGCTACAGAGGAATCGGCCGCCAGGCTGATGGAGGGCACTGCAACGGCAGAGAGCGCCGCCACGGCAACGGCAACCGAGGCCAAGGTCAGAGACTTCATGAAAACTCCTTGAAAGGGAATGATGACCGAACGTCTGCACCTTCCGTGCCAGCCTTGAACCCCGCCTCGACGCCCCGGACGCCGCAGAGGATCCGGGGCTCGGAACAGGAGACACCGGGGCAGAACAGCCCCCACGCCGGCGCGTCGAAGGAGCGACACCCCCATCAGAGTGCCCCAAAGAGGTGCGCACCAAGGGGGTGCATACAAAGCTGGCTTTGATTCACAGAATCGCTGGCGCCGCGCAGGCCTCCTGCCGTGCGGCAGCCCTTTACGCAGGACGGCCTGCACAGCGAGGACACCCAGATGACGCTAGCCGTGGTGATGAGCCGTGCCCTGGACGGCCTGGAGGCGCCCGCGGTGCGCGTGGAGGTGCATCTGGCCAACGGCCTGCCCAGCTTCACCCTGGTGGGCCTGGCGGACACCGAGGTGAAGGAAGCGCGCGAGCGTGTGCGGGCCGCCCTGTCCGAAAGCGGTTTCGCCTTTCCGCACAACCAGCGCGTGACCGTGAACCTCGCGCCAGCCGACCTGCCCAAGGAATCCGGCCGCTTCGATCTGCCCATTGCGCTGGGCATCCTGGCCGCCAGCGGGGTGATCGACCCCGCGAGGTTGCAGGGCCTGGAAGTGGCCGGCGAACTCTCGCTGGCCGGGGCGCTGCAGCCCGTGCGGGGCGCCCTCGCCCTGGCCCTGGCCGCGCGACGCGAGCAGACCACCCGCACCCTGGTGCTGCCCGCAGCGAGCGCTGCGGAGGCCGCCCTGGTGCAGGGCCTGGAGGTGCGGCAGGCCACACACCTGCTGGAAGTGGCGCAGACCTTGATGCCCAACACGGAGGATGCTCCCGGCATCGAGCTGCCCCGGGCGGTGCCCAAGCGCCTGGCCCAAGCCCGTGAGGACGGCCGGGATCTGGCCGACGTGAGAGGGCAGGCCACGGCGCGCAGGGCGCTGGAGGTCGCCGCAGCGGGCCAGCACAGCCTGCTGTTGATCGGCCCGCCGGGCACCGGCAAGTCCATGCTGGCGCAGCGACTGCCTTCGCTGCTGCCCCCCATGAGCGACGAGGAAGCCCTGCAAAGCGCCGCACTGCGCGGGCTGTCGCGTGCGGGCGCCGATGCCGCCAGCTTCGGCCAGCGCCCTTTCAGAAGCCCGCACCACTCGGCCAGCGCCGTGGCCCTGGTGGGCGGCGGCTCGCCACCCCGGCCAGGCGAAATCTCGCTGGCCCACCACGGCGTGCTGTTCCTGGACGAACTGCCCGAGTTCCCGCGCAGCGCGCTGGAGGCCCTGCGCGAGCCGCTGGAGACCGGACGCATCACCATCTCGCGCGCGGCACGCCAGGCCACGTTCCCGGCAGGCTTCCAGCTCGTGGCCGCCATGAACCCCTGCCCCTGCGGCTGGCTGGGCGCCAGCGCTGCGAGCGGCAAAGCCTGTCGCTGCACGCCCGACGCCATCTCCCGCTACCAATCACGCATCTCCGGGCCGCTGCTGGACCGCATCGACCTCATCGTGGAAGTGGCTGCCCTGCCCGCCCAGGAACTGCTGGACAGCGCGCCGGCCGAGGCCTCGGCGCTGGTGCGCGCTCGGGTGGCGGTGGCACGCCAGCGACAGCAGGATCGCCAGGGTGCCCCGAACGGCACTCAGGACGCCGCCCGCCTGGCCGAGCAAACCTCCATCGACGCGACGGCGCGCAGTTTTCTGCTCAGGGCCGCCGAACGCCTGGGTTGGTCAGGCCGCGCCGTTCACCGCGTGCTCAAGGTGGCCCGCACTCTGGCCGACCTGGCCGGCGCCGAGGCGATCAGCCTGGAGCAGGTGGCCGAGGCCGTGCAGTACCGGCGGGGGCTGGCTGCTTGAGACAGCGTGGCCGGTCATCATCGCCTGCCCATGCGGCGTCACTCCAGCGTGACCCTGCAGGCACTCGCAGCGTCTCCAGCGGAACCAGACCGGCCGAACGCAGCGCTCACGCCGGTCCAGCCGATCCAGGCGGTCCAGACGACCCTGACGACCCACGCTGAAGGGCATCTGAGCGCGCAATGGGGGTGTCCTGCGCCGGGGCTTGCCAGCTGTGGCATCGTGCCGGAATGGACAAACGTTCGGCATTGAAGGTGTTGTCGGCTGGCGGAGCCTGGGCCCTGAGCCCGAAGCTGCACGCCAGCCCGCAGGCAGAGGCGCTCATCCGCCAGGGCGGCGTGGTCGTGGTGTTCCGTCACGCCAATGCGCCCGGCACCTTCGACCCACCGGGGTTCCGCCTGGAGGACTGCAGCACCCAGCGCAACCTGGGGCCCCAGGGCCGCGAGCAGGCGCGGCAGATCGGTCAGTGGTTCGCCCAACGCGGCCTGAAGCCGCAGACCGTGCGCTCCAGCCCCTGGTGCCGCTGCCAGGACACGGCGCGTCTGGCCTTTGGCACCGCCGAGGTCTGGCCGGCGCTGGGTTCTACCGTGGGGGTTTCACCGGACGAGATCGCCTTGCGTGCAAGGCAGTGGCGCCAGGCCTTGCAGGCGGCCTCGCGCCGGCGGCCGGGCTTCGAGGTCTGGGTCACGCACCAGTTCGTCATGTCCGCCATGGCAGACCGCTCAGCCGCCTCGGGCGAAGGCTGGGTCATCGGCCCCGGGCCGGACGGCGCGGCGCAGATCATGGCGACGCTGCCGGCCTCGCAAACCTGAAGACGCCAAAGCCCAGCACCATGGCCAGGGGCGCGTCCACGAACGTGGTGTAGAACAGCCAGGCGTCCTTGCTCAGCCAGTGCGTGGCCAGCAGGTTCAGCCCGGCCATCGTCAGCCCGAGCAAGGCCATGCCCAGCGCCAGGCGGCGCGCGTCCACCGGCATGCCGATGAGGTAGCGCGCCAGGCGTGCGCCGAAGTAGCGCCCACGGTTCAGCAACGCATCTGCCAGGATCAGGCTGGCGATCAACATCCCCAGGATGCTGCCCTTGAGCTGCACCATGCGCTCGTCCTGAAACCACAGCGAAAACCCGGCCGA
Source organism: Rubrivivax sp. (assembly GCA_044372085.1). Taxonomy (GTDB): domain Bacteria; phylum Pseudomonadota; class Gammaproteobacteria; order Burkholderiales; family Burkholderiaceae_C; genus Rubrivivax. Next base: position 25,701 of record JBILSM010000012.1, on the reverse strand, counting down.
AAGCAGCAAGGTGAACACCCCGAACATCGCCAGGCCGCCCAGCAGATCGGCCTTGACGAAGCGCTGCACCACTACCACGGCCAGCCCGGCACCCGCCCCCACCAGGGCCGCGGTGGTCAGGTTGCCGGTGACCTTGCCCACGATGAAGAACAGCAGGCCCAGGCCGATGTCCACGAAGAGCGAGGGCCGGTTGCGCGCCCACTGGGCCGCTTCGCGCTGCTGCTGATCCTGCAATGGAGGGGAGTTGGGAGTGTCCATGGGCTTTCTCGTTGACCCTTCATTTTGTCGGGGTACGGCTGCCGCTGTGCGACCAGGGTCGGTCACAGTGCGGCCCGCTCACCCTCGGCCATGCCGCACCGCCCGTTAAGCTTGCTGCCATGAACCCCCGCACCGAACTCACCGCACGCAACTTTCCCACCGCAGAAGAAGAGGCCCTGGCCCCGCCGCCGCCTTCGCTGTACGAAGGGCCGGGCAGCGCCTACAAGCTTGCCTTCACGGACACCGAGTTCTTGCTGCGCGAGGAACTGCGCCCGGTGCGCATGCAGTTGGAACTGCTCAAGCCCGAACTGATCCAGCAGGAGCACGGCATCACCTCGACGGTGGTGATCTTCGGCAGCGCGCGCATCCTGTCGCCGCAGGCGGCCCAGGAGCGCCTGGCGCAGGCCCGCACGGAAGGCGACCCCCAGGCGCTGAAACGTGCCCAGGTAACACTGGAGATGAGCCGCTTCTATGGCGAGGCGCAGCGGTTCGCGACCCTGGTCACCGAGCGCTCGCGCGCGCACGACACGCCCATCGTCGTGGCCACGGGCGGCGGGCCCGGCATCATGGAGGCGGGCAACCGCGGCGCCTACGAGGTGGGGGGCAAGAGCATCGGGTTGAACATCGTGCTGCCGCACGAGCAGGCGCCCAACCCCTACATCACGCCCGAGTTGTGCTTCCAGTTCCACTACTTCGCGCTGCGCAAGATGCACTTCCTGATCCGCAGCATCGCGCTGGTGTGCTTCCCCGGGGGTTTCGGCACGCTGGACGAGCTGTTCGAAGTGATGACGCTGCAGCAGACCGGCAAGATCCGCCGCCGCCCCATCCTGCTGTTCGGCCGCGCGTTCTGGGAGAAGCTGGTGGACTTCGATCACCTGGTGGACACCGGCATGATCAGCGAAGCCGACAAGGGCCTGTTCCATTACGTCGAGACCGCCGACGAGGCCTGGGCCCACCTGGCGGCGCATTACGGGTTCGGCTGACGCCGACCTGAGCGGACGTCGCCCGACGCAGGCCGTCCACCAGAGACAGACCCGTCGCATCCCACCACCTTTGCACCGGAGAGCTGCATCCATGCTGATCCGCCACGCCACCCTGCCCGACGGGCGCACTGACATCGACGTTCTGGTCCACGACGGCCGCATCGCCGCCGTGGGCCCGGCCCTGCCTGCGCCGGAGGGCGTGGAGGTGGTGGATGCACAGGGCTTCCTGCTGTCGCCCCCCTTCGTGGACGCGCACTTCCACATGGACGCCACACTCAGCTACGGGCTGCCGCGCGTGAACCGCAGCGGCACGCTGCTGGAGGGCATCGCGCTGTGGGGCGAACTGAAGCCGCTGCTCACGCAAGACGCCCTGGTCGAGCGGGCGCTGGCCTACTGCGATTGGGCCGTGGCCAAGGGGCTGCTGGCCATCCGCTCGCACGTGGACGTGTGCGACGAGCGTTTGCTGGCGGTGGAGGCGCTGCTGCACGTGAAAGAGCGGGTCAAGCCCTACCTCGACCTGCAGCTCGTGGCCTTCCCGCAGGACGGTGTGCTGCGCAGCCCGAATGCGCTGGCCCACCTGGAGCGCGCGCTGGACATGGGCGTGGACGTGGTGGGCGGCATCCCGCACTTCGAGCGCACCATGGCCGACGGTGCCGAGAGCGTGCGCATCCTGTGCGAGATCGCTGCCGCGCGCGGCCTGCGCGTGGACATGCACTGCGACGAGACCGACGACCCGATGTCGCGCCATGTGGAGACGCTGGCCTTCCACGCCCAGCGCCTGAAGCTGCACGGCCGGGTGAATGGCTCGCACCTGACCTCCATGCATTCCATGGACAACTACTACGTCAGCAAGCTCATTCCTTTGATGGCCGATGCCGGCTTGAGCGCCGTGGCCAACCCGCTGATCAACATCACCATCCAAGGCCGGCACGACACCTACCCCAAGCGCCGCGGCATGACGCGCGTGCCGGAGTTGATGGCGGCTGGCCTCAACGTCGCCTTCGGCCACGACTGCGTGATGGACCCGTGGTACTCGCTGGGCTCGGGCGACATGCTGGAGGTGGCCTCCATGGGCCTGCACGTGGCGCAGATGACCTCGCAGGACGGCATGCAGGCCTGCTACGACGCCGTGACCGTGAACCCGGCGCGCATCCTGGGGCTGGAAGGCTACGGCCTGGAGGTCGGCTGCCGCGCCGACTTCGTGCTGCTGCAGGCGCGCTCGCCCGTGGAGGCGCTGCGCCTGCGTGCCCACCGCCTGCTGGTGGTGCGCGGCGGACGCACCATCGCGCGGGCACCACGCGCCGAGGTGTCGCTGCATCTGCAGGGTCGCCCGGCTGCAGTCGAATTCACGCTGGGTCACCCAGGCTGAACTGATGATCTGAGGGGAGCAAAAACATGATGAACGCAACGGACACCGGCAATCTCCTGGGCTTCCTGGCCGCGGGGCTTGTCCTCGCGACCTTTGCCATGCGGACCATGATGACGCTGCGGCTGGTGGGCATCGCGGGGAACGTGGCCTTCATCGCCTACGGGCTGTACCAAGGGCTCATGCCAGTGGTGGCCCTTCACGTGATGCTCCTGCCGCTGAACATCTGGCGCGCGATTGAGATCGCGGACGTGACCCGGCGAATTCGTCACGCCCGACAGTTCCGCATTGACGTGTCGTCCCTGGTTCCGCTGATGCGGCAGGCGACCTGGCAGCCCGGCCACCGCCTGTTCGACAAGGGTGACGAGGCTCGGCACCTCTACGTGGTCATCGAAGGAACGGTCCGCATCCCGGAACACGACGTCGAGATCGGCAGCGGCTCTCTGCTGGGTGAGATGGGGATCTTCGTCCCGGGCTGCCGGCGCACGGCCAGCGCCGTCTGCGTGACGCAGTGCCAGCTGGGAAGCCTCTCCTACGAGGAGGTGGAGCGGATCTACTTTCAGAAGCCAGAGTTCGGCCTCGCCTTGATCAGCCTGCTGGCGACGCGGTTCAACGACAACGAGCGCAAGCTTCGACTGAGACTGGAGGCGTGAGCGCAGAAGGCGGCCCCCTAGAATCTACGAAACCCAGGGAAAGAGAACACGTCTCCATGTCGATGAAACTGATCGGTTCGATGACCAGCCCCTACGTGCGCAAGGTGCGCATCGTGATGGCGGAAAAGAAACTTGAGTGTCAGATGGTGGTGGAGGATGTCTGGAACAAGGACGACATCCTGGCGTCCAACCCGCTGGGCAAGGTGCCCTGCCTGGTCCTCGAAGGCGGCGAGGCGGTGTTCGATTCGCGCGTGATCGTCGAATACCTGGACACCCTGTCGCCCGTGGGCAAGCTGATTCCGCCCTCGGGCCGCGAACGCGCCGAGGTGCGCACCTGGGAAGCGCTGGCCGACGGCATCCTGGACGCGAGCATCCTGGCCCGGCTGGAGGCCACCTGGGCCGGACGCCAGGCAGGGCAGCGCTCGCAGGCCTGGATCGACCGACAGATGAGCCGCGTGGACGCCGCCCTGGCCGCGATGTCCAAGGGCCTGGGCGACAAGGCCTGGTGCGCTGGCAGCCACTTCAGCCTGGCGGACATCGCCACAGGTTGTGCACTGGGCTACCTGGACTTCCGCTTCGCCCACCTCGACTGGCGCACCCGCCACGACAACCTGGCCCGTCTGGCCGAGAAGCTCTTCGCCCGTCCGTCCTTCGCAGACACGCTGCCGGCCTGAAGCAGCGGGCCCGTCCCGTGCGGGGCCTCAGGTTGGCGCAGCGCCGAACGAATCGGCCCGCGCCATCGGCCAGTACAGGCTGAACACGGGCGCAGGCCAGGCAACGCGGCCCTCCATCGCCTCAAGCAGAACCCCAGGCGCCACGAACGTCAACTCGTTCACCAGCAGCCGGACCTGATGCTCGCTGGTGCGCCGCACGATGTGCTCCGGACCGATGTCGCGCGGGTGCTGCAGCCCGGCGGCCTGCACCAGATCCTTCAGCGCGTGCAGGGTGTTCTGGTGGAAGCGGTAGACACGCTCGGCCTTGTCCGGCACCACCAGTGCCTGCTGGCGTTGCGGGTCTTGCGTGGTCACCCCCGTGGGGCATTGGCCGGTGTGGCAGGTCTGGGCCTGGATGCAACCCAGGGCGAACATGAAACCGCGCGCCGAGTTGCACCAGTCTGCACCCAGGGCCATGGCGCGCGCGATGTCGAAGGCACCGATCACCTTGCCGGCGCAGCCGATGCGGATGCGCTCGCGCAGGTTCAACCCCACCAGGGTGTTGTGCACCAGCAGCAGCCCTTCCTGCAGCGGCGCGCCCACGTGGTCGGTGAACTCCAGCGGCGCCGCGCCGGTGCCGCCTTCGGTGCCATCCACCACGATGAAGTCCGGCAACAGGCCAGTCTGCAGCATGGCCTTGCACAGCGCGAACCATTCCCAGGGGTGGCCGATGCACAGCTTGAAGCCCACGGGCTTGCCGCCTGACAACTGCCGCAGCTGCTCGATGAACTGCATCATCTCCACAGGGGTGGAAAACGCGCTGTGCCGCGCCGGACTGATGCAGTCCTCGCCTTGCGGCACGCCGCGCGCCAGCGCGATCTCGGCCGTCACCTTGGGGCCGGGCAGCACGCCTCCGTGGCCCGGCTTGGCCCCCTGGCTGAGCTTGAGCTCAATCATCCTGACCTGCGGGTCGCGCGCGTTCTCGGCAAAGCGCTCCGCGCTGAAGCGCCCCTGCTCGTCACGGCATCCGAAGTAGCCCGAGGCGACCTGCCAGATGAGGTCGCCGCCATGGCGGCGGTGGTGCACGCTGATGGAGCCTTCGCCCGTGTCGTGCGCGAAACCGCCGCGCTGGGCACCCGCGTTCAGCGCCATGATGGCGTTGGCCGACAGCGCGCCGAAGCTCATGCCGGAGATGTTGAAGACGCTGGCCTCGTAGGGCTGGATGCAGGAGGTGCCGCCCGCGCCGATGGTCACGCGGAAGTCGTGCGTGGGCAGTTCGGTGGGGGCCATGGAGTGGTTGATCCACTCATAACCCACGGCCTGCACGTCCAGCTGCGTGCCGAAGGGGCGCTTGTCGGCCTCGCCCTTGGCGCGCTGGTAGACCAGCGATCGCTGCTGGCGCGAGAACGGTGCCGCCTCGTTGTCGCTCTCGATGAAGTACTGGCGCATCTCGGGCCGGATGAACTCCAGCAGGAAGCGCAAGTGCCCGATGACGGGGTAGTTGCGCAGCACGGCGTGGCGCGTCTGCGTCACGTCGTGCCAGCCGAGTGCGGCCAGCAACGCAGGCGGCAGCGTCCACAGCGGGTGCAGTACGCCATGAGCCCAGCCCACCAGCGTCAACAGCCCGGCCGCGATGCACATCACCCAGGCCAGACGCCGCAACGGCAGCCCATTCGCCAGGGTGCGCAGCATCAGGTTCAGCCCCCGCCCAGAAAGCGCCGCAGGGCATCAGCCGTCTCCTGCGGACACTCCTCCGGAATGAAGTGGCCGCAAGGCAGCGGGAGGCCCTCCACCCGGCCGCTGCACTGGGCCTGCCACAGCGCCAGCGGGTCGAACATCCGCTGGACCACGCCGCGCTCGCCCCACAGCACCAGCAGGTCGCAGGCGATGCGCTGGCCGGTCGCGCGCGAGGCGCGGTCGTGGTCGAGATCGATGCCCGCGGCCGCGCGGTAGTCTTCGCAGGCGGCGTGGATGGCCTCGGGGGTGCAGAAGCAGCGCTCGTAATCGGCCAGGGCCTGCGGCTCCAGGTGCGCCAAGCCGGCGCTGCCCCACCCCCCCAATTTGGCATGCAGGTACTCGCGCGCGCAGCCGCCGATCATGCGCTCGGGCAGCGGTGCGGGCTGGATGAGGTGGAACCAGTGGTAGTAGGCGCGGGCAAAGGCCATGTCGGTGGCGCCGTACATGTCGAAGGTGGGTGCAATGTCCAGCAGGCACAGGCGGCTGACGGCTTGCGGGTGGTCCAGCGCCAGGCGGTGCGCCACCCGGCCGCCGCGGTCATGGCCACACACCGCGTAGCGCGCGTGGTCCAGTTGCGCCATCAGCCCGGCCATGTCGGCCGCCATGGCGCGCTTGCTGTAGCCGGCGTGGTCCCGCCCGCCGTCGGGCTTGTCCGAGTCGCCATAGCCGCGCAGATCGGGCAGCACCAGGCGGAAGTGCGGCGCCAGGAGCCGCGCCACGGGATGCCACATCACGTGCGTCTGTGGGAAGCCGTGCAACAGCAGCAGGGGCGAGGCCTCCACCGGGCCGCCGATGCGCACCCGCAGCGTCACATCGCCCACGCGCAGGCGCTGTTCGGTGAAGCCGCTGAACCAGGCGCCGTGGTCTTGCGTCATGCGGTGCGGGTGCAGGCTTGCATCCGGGCGGGGTTCATACAGACGGGGGCGCCGGCGCTGGCGCTCAGTCGGAGGCCGCGCGCTCCGAGCGCATCCAGGTCCACTGCAGGCCCACGCCGGCGCTGTAGCCCGTGGTGCGTGAGACCAAGGGGCTGTCGGCGTTGGCCGCGCCGGCCACACTGTCCAGGCGGCCGAAGCCGAAGACACGCCAATCCCGCGTCAGCCGGTGCGAGGCGGTCAGCCCCAGCCGCCACGAGATCAGGCCGGCCTTGGCCTCATAGGCCGGGCGCAGGGCCGTCGCGTAGGCCGGCGCCACGTCATAGAAGGTGCCCGCCAGTTGACGGTCGCCCAGCAGCGCACCGGCACTTGCGGTCAGGCGCCAGCCCGCCAGTCCGGAATGACTCCACTGAATCTCAGGCTCCAGCGCCAGGCCGCGTGAAGCGAAGCGGTCACTCACATCGAAGACACCCCGCAGCGGCAGTTCCAGGCGCCACTGGCCACCGGCCGGGGCCGCCCCCAGATCCCAGCGGCCCCGCGGCCCGAACTCGACCAGCGTGCCCAGCTCGGGCATGCCCAGCCGCGCCGCGGAGTCCTTGGACCTGGCGCCCAGCGAGCCGGAAAAGCCGATGTCGAGCTCGAAATCCGACTTCTTCACCGCCCGCAGGCCGAAGGCGCCGCGGTCAATGCGCAGCCAGGGGCCGCGGTACAGCACATAAGGCAGCGCGATGGCACGCCGCACGTCCTCTGAGGCACCGGGCCAGGCCTGTTGCGTCAGGCCGAAGGCCACGCCACCTACTTCCCACAAGGGCTCGGCGGAGGGCGCGGGCGTGGACTGGGCCGCTGCGGGGCCGGCGGCCAGCAAAGTGAGCCCCGCCACCGCCGATGCCAGAGACTTCAGAAAGGATGGTGTTTGCTGCATTCGTTGATTGTGCAGCGCCACGCTCAGTCTGAACACCTCCCGCAGACCCGCTCCTCAGCCAAACTCTGCACGGATGGCCGCGCCGTCGGCGTCCAGGGCCGGCGCTTCCTCGAAGGTGTCACCGTCCCAGTCCATGCCCCAGGGTGGGGCGGGCACGTCCACGGGCTTGCCGCGCACCTGCATGCGCCGGGTGCGCAGCTGCGGGTGCTCGATCAGGTCGTGCACCGAGTTGACGCTGCCGAAGGCGGTCTGCGCTTCGGTCAGGCGGTCGACCACGGCACCGCTGGTCAGGCCGGCAAACACCTCGGCCACCACCCCGTCGACAAACGCACGGTGCGCCACGCGCGCAGCGTTGCCGGCGCAGCGCGGGTCCTGCAGCAGTTCAGGGCGCTGCAGCACGGTGCGGCAGAAGTCGGCCCATTCGCGCTCGTTCTGGATGGAGATGACGATGTCGCGCCCGTCGGCGCAGGTGAAGGCGCCATAAGGGGCGATGCTGGGGTGCTTCAGGCCCACGCGCTCGGGCGCCTTGCCGCCGTAGCGCGTCTGCAGGTAAGGCACGCTCATGAGTTCCGCGGCCGAGCCGAACAGCGACACCTTCACCGCCGAGCCCTGGCCCGTGCGCTCACGCTGCAGCAGCGCCTGCTGGATGCCCACCAGGGCATTGAGGCCGGCGTTGATGTCGCACAGCGACACGCCGATGCGCCCGAGCGACTCCACGCCCTCGCCGGGCGCGCCACTGATGGAGACCAACCCGCTCTCGGCCTGCACCAGCAGGTCGTAGGCCTTCAGGCTGTAGAGCTCGCCGTCCTCGCCGTAACCGCTGATGTCGCAGGTGATGAGGCGTGGGTGCCGCTGCCGCAGCGTGGCCGAGCCGATGCCCAGGCGGTCCGCCGCACCCGGGGCCAGGTTCTGGATGAACACGTCGGCACTGGCCAGCATGCGTTGCAGCAGCGCGAGGTCTTCGCCCGACTTCAGGTCCAGGGCCACCGATTCCTTGCCGCGGTTGATCCACACCCAGTAAGAGGACTCGCCGTGCACGGCACGGTCGTAGCCGCGGGCGAAGTCGCCCTCACGGCGCTCGACCTTGATCACGCGCGCCCCCGCGTCGGCCAGGCGACTGCTGCAGTAAGGCGCCGCCACCGCCTGCTCCAGCGCCACCACCAGCAGGCCTTGCAGCGGCAAGGCGCGCGTGCTGGGGTCGGTTTCACCAGGGCGATTGCGGGACGTGGACATGGATGGGCACGGACGGTTGGGGTCAAGACGTCCATTGTGTAGACAGCCGGTCAGGCCGCCATTGCTTTTGCGCGAAACCTGGGTTCAGGCCCCCGCAAGACGGCTCTTGCGGCTGGAACAAGGCTGCATGAATGCCTTTCGAATGGTCACGGCCACCCCTTCGCCCGCAAAGTTCTGCACCACAGCGCCGAGCCGTCAGCCGCATGACGCGCTCAGCCGGCCCCTTACAGCCAGAGACACCCCATGAACGCACACGACCTGCTCACCGACCAGACCATCATCGTCACTGGCGCGGCCACCGGCATCGGCCAGGCCTTCGCGCTGGGCGCGGCCGCCCAGGGCGCCCACGTGGTGGTGGCCGACATGCACGCGGCCGATGAGACCCTGGATCTCATCGCTCAGGCGGGCGGCCGCGCCACCTACGCCCGCGTGGACGTGAGCGACGAGGCCTCGGTGTGGGCCATGGCCGAAACGGCGCTGCAGGCCACGGGCCGCATCGACGGCCTGGTCAACAACGCGGCTTACTTCCGCGAGGTCAAGCTCACGCCTTTCGAGGAGCTGGACCCCGCGCAGTGGGACCGTATCTTCCAGGTCAACGTCAAGGGTGTGTGGCTGTGTTGCAAGGCAGTGATGCCGGCGATGCGCACGCGCGGCTGCGGCAGCATCGTCAACATCGCCTCGGTGGTGGCCGTGGCCGGCCAACCGGGCTACCTGCACTACGTGGCCACCAAGGGCGCCGTGCTGTCCATGACCAAGGGCCTGGCCAAGGAGTGCGGCAAGGACGGCGTGCGCGTCAACGTCATCGCCCCGGGCTTCGTGATCACCGACGCCACCAAGAACCGCCCCATCGAGTGGCAGCAGAGCTTCCTGAAGGCCCGCGCCCTCTCACGCGAGCAGCGCCCGACCGACCTGGTAGGCACCGCGCTGTACCTCTTGTCTAACTTGGCTGGCTTCGTCAGCGGTCAAACGATCGTGGTCGATGGCGGCCACGTGATGTATTGAATAACTCAATCCAAGGAGACCCCTATGTCCGGAATCATCCTGCACCACTACGGCTTGTCGCCCTTCGCGGAGAAGGTGCGCACGGCGCTCGGCCTGAAGGCCCTGACCTGGCGGTCGGTGGACGTGGCGCCGCTGCCGCCGCGGCCGCTGCTGAACGCGCTGACGGGCGGCTACCGTCGAATCCCGGTGCTGCAGGTGGGCGCAGACATCTACTGCGACACCAACATCATCCTGCCCACCCTGGAGCGCCTGTGTCCCTCACCCACGCTGTACCCGAACGGCAGTGCCGGGGTGGCGCAGGGCCTGGCCTTCGCATGGGAGCGCGCCCTGTGGGTGCCCACCATCGGGGTGCTGTCGCACTACATCGGCGACCAGTTGCCCGCCGAGTTCATCAAGGACCGCAAGGACGGCTACCTGGGCTTTGACATGAGCAAGGCCGCGATGGCGCCGGACCTGCCCCGCCACCTGCAGACCGTGCACGCGCACTACGGCTGGCTGAAGACTGCCCTGGCCTCAGGCCGCCCCTTCCTCTTTGGTGACGCGCCCAGCGCGCTGGACCTGGCCTGCTGGCAGACCACCTTCTTGCTGCGCAAGAACTGCCCCGCGGCCGTGGACGAACTGCTGGGCCTGGCACCCCTGGTGCCCTGGTTCGACCGCATCGCCGCCATCGGCTACGGCACGTCCACGCCCATGACCTCGGAAGAGGCGCTGTCCGCCGCGCAGGCCGCAAGCCCGGCGCCGGTGACGCACCTGCAGCCCGACGGCGACCCCGCCGGCCTGAAGGCGGGCGCATCGATCGTGGTGACTCCTGATGACAACGCCCGCGTGCCGGTGGCGGGCACGCTGGTGGCGGCGAGTGCGAGCGAGGTCGTCATTCACCGCCGCGACGAGCAGGCCGGCGACCTGCACCTGCATTTCCCCCGCCTGGGCTTTGACGTCCTCGCGGCCTGACCGCGCCTGGGACGCGGACAAGCGCACTTCCCGCGCAGCCCTCCTCCGATCCTTGACTCAAGTCCTCTCACACCCACAGCTCAGCATTTCAACCAGAAGGAGATTTCCATGAGCGTCCAAGAAACCAACAAGCAGATCTGCCGTGACTATTTCAAGGCCTTCCTCGCCCGCGATACCGCGTGGATGGCCAAGCATATCGCGCCGGACTTCGTGCGCCACGACCCCGGTCTGCCCTTCGAGGTGCGCGGTCCGCAGGGCGTGGCGCAGCTGCACGACGCGCTGCTGCCCGCGTTCCCCGACATGGAGCTGCCGCTGGAGGACTTCGTGGCCGAGGGCCAGAAGGTGCTGGTGCGCCTGCGCGTGAAGGCCACGCACACCGGCGCCTTCGGCGACATGGCCGCCACAGGCCGCAAGATCGACATCGGCGTGCTGGACCTGTTCCAGATCCGCGACGGCGTGCTCGTGGAACACTGGGCCTTGCTGGACAACCTGGGCATGATGAAGCAGCTCGGCGCGATCCAGTAAGCCGTCTCTCAAGAAAACGCAGGGCCGCCTGACCCGTCATCGCAAGGACCGCACCCATGCAACTGCTGGCCAACACCACTTCGCCCTTCGTGCGCATCGCCCGCGTGGTGATGATCGAGAAGGGGCTCGATGTCGAGCCCACCATCGTCGACCCCTGGGCCGATGACGGCCGGCTGCGCGCGGCCAATGCCGCCACCCGCGTGCCCACGTTGGTGCTGGATGACGGCACGGCGCTGTCGGAGTGCCTGCTCATCGTGCAGTGGCTGGAGGCCACGCGGCCCGCGCCGTCATGGCCCAGCGCGCTGGGCGCCAGCACCGCGCAGGCCGCGGGCGTGCTGTCGCGCGCGGGCATCGCCATCGGCGCGATCGAAGCCTCCACCATCACCATCATCACGCGCAAGGTCACCGCGCCCGTGCTCTTCGACGAGACCCCCGTGGGCCTGCGGCGCCGACGCACCATGGTCGAAGGTCTGCAGCGCCTGGAAGCCCTGGCCGACGAGCTCGCCTTGCCGGCTGGCGATGCGGCCCCAACGCTGGACGTGATCGCCGCGGTGACGCTGTTCGATTACCAGCAGATGCGCTACGGCGACCTGCCCTGGCTGCCGGTCACGCCGCGCCTGCGCGCCCTGGCCGATGCCTGGCGCGCCGCCCGGCCGTCGATGGCGAAGACGATGCCCTACATCGCCTGAAAGCCGACGAGGCTCGGAACGGGAGAACCTCGCGGGACCCGGCTGCCGGGGCAGCGGACCCCGGCCCAGGTCAGTTCACCCGGTAGCGCTCGATCGTCTCGCGCCGGATCTCGATGCCGAGCCCGGGGCCGGCGGGCACCTCGACCATGCCGTCCACCAGTTCCAGCGGCTGGGTCACCAGCTCCCGGCGGAAGGGGTGGGAGGAGCGGTCGTACTCCAGCACGGGGGCCCGCGCGTAAAGGCTGTGGTGCGTGACCGGCAGCGCGGCGATGAGCTGCAGCGACGCCGCCTGCGCCACGGCCGAGCCCCACACATGCGGGTTGACCTCGATGCCGTGCGCCTGGGCCAGCACGGCGATGTGCCGCGCGGCCGTCAGGCCGCCGCAGGAGCCCACATCGGGCTGGGCGATGTCCACCGCGTGGCGGCCCAGCAGCTCGCGAAAGCCGTACAGCGTGTGCTCGTTCTCGCCACCGGCAATGGGGGTGCGCAGCCGCGCGCGCAGTTCCACGTAGCCGTCGATGTCCTCGGGCACCACGGGCTCCTCGTACCAGCGCACACCGATCTCGTCGAGCACCCACCCCAGGCGCAGCGCCTCGGCCCTGCCATAGGCATGGTTGGTGTCCACCATCAGCATCACGTCGCTGCCCTGCACGGCGCTCGCGATGGCCTGGATGACCTGGATGTCGTCGTCCACGCCATAGCCGAGCTTGACCTTCATGAGCCTGAAGCCCGCCTCACGGTGGGCGTGGGCCTCCTGCACCAGCCGGTCGCGCTCGCCCTGGCCCTTGATCCGGTAAAAGCCCGTGGCATAGGGCTGCACGCGGGTGCGAAAGGCGCCGCCCAGCAGCTTGTGCACCGGCAGTCCGTGGTGCTTGCCGGCCAGGTCCCACAAGGCGATGTCCACGGCGCTGAGGGCGGCGATGACCGACCCCTTGCGCCCGTGGTCGCGCGTCTGGTGGTACATGCGGTGCCACAGCACCTCGATGTCCAGGGGGTCGGCCCCCAGCACCAGGGGGCGCAGCGCATGCTCGATGGCCGCGGCAGCCACGTGCGGCGGCTCCAGCCCCTGCGCAAAGGCCTCGCCCCAGCCCACCAGCCCGGTGTCGGTCTGCACCTCCACCAGCGTGGCCGAGCGGTGGTGCACCCAGCCTTGGGAGAACGCAAAGGGCTCGGCCAGCGGGCTGCGCAGCACGTGCACTTGCAGGTCGGTGATCTTCACGGGGCATCTCCCAGGTCCTGCTGGGCGCAGGCCTCCAGGTGCGACACCAGCGTGCCCAGCGGCGTCTGCAGCGGCGGCTGGCTGCGCGTGCACAGCTGCATGCGCCGCAGCGCCCAGGCGTCTGACAGCGGCAGCACCTTCAGCTTCATGTCGTGGACGAAGCTGCTGGCCGCGGCCAGCGGCAGGATGCCGATGCCCAGACCGGCCTCGATGGCGCGGCACACCGACTCGAAGCTGCGCACCTGCACCCGCAGGGCCATGGGCTTCACGTGCTGCGCGGCCTGCGCGGTGATCAGGCGTGTGAGGGTACTGCTGCCCTCCAGCCCCACCAGGTCACGCTCCAGCAAATCGGCAAAGGCCACGTCGGTGCCGTCCAGCGGGTCGTCGGCGGGCATCACGGCCGACAGCCGGTCGGTGCGGTAGGGCCGGCACCACAGGCCGGAGACATCGCAGCCTTCCACCACGACGCCCAGATCCGCCTCGCCACTGCGCACGCGCTTGACGGCCTCTTCGCTCCAGCACTCCTCCAGCACGATGCGCACGTGCTCATGGCCCGTCTGGAAGGCCGCCACGTCAGCCGGCAGGAACTGCGTCATGGCCGAGGTGTTGCCGTGGACGCGCAGCACCGCATGGCGGCCCGAGGCGTAGTTGGCCATCTCCGCGCGCATGTGGTGTACGCCGGCGATGACCTCGCGGGTGAGCTGCAGCAGGTGCTCGCCGGCCGGCGTGAGCTGCAGCCCACGCGAGTGGCGCTCGAAGAGCTGGGCCTTGAACTGGTGCTCCAACAGTGACAAGCGCCGGCTGGCCGCAGGCACCGTGATGTGGCTGGCCTCGGCCGCACGCGTGAGGTTGCGCAGTTCGGCGGCCTGCACGAAGAGAGCCAAGGAATCGAGATCCGGCAGCATGGGGTGGATTCTCGGCAGACGCCGCGCCGCCGGACTCCCGGAAAACCCGCAGCCGGGGTGGCTGCCCGGCTTGCCCACGGCGCAAGGCGCCCTTGACGACATTCCAATTCCCTGCGAGGCCGGGGCTGCCTACAGTGCCGGCCATCACAGCGCCAAGATGGCGAGAGGAATGACGACATGAAGCAGATGTTCATCGGCGGGCGCTGGTTGCCCGCGCGCGACGGCCGCAGCCTGCCGGTGGTGGACCCGGCCGATGGCCAGGCCTTTGACGAGATCTCGCGCGGCACGGCGCATGAGGTGGCCCTGGCGGTGGCCGCCGCCCGCGCTTCGCTGTCTGGCCCCTGGGGCCGGCTCAACGCCACCGAGCGTGGCCGCATCCTGGTGAAGATCGGCCAGGCCGTGCTGGACCACGCCCCCGAACTGGCCGCCCTCGAAGCCCGTGACACCGGCAAGCCCATGACCACGGCACGCAATGACATCCAGGTGCTGGGCCGCTACTTCGAGTTCTACGGCACCGCCGCCGACAAGATCCACGGCGAAACGATTCCCTTCCTCGCCGGCCACCAGGTGAGCCTGCTGCGCGAGCCGCTGGGCGTCACGGCCCACATCATCCCGTGGAACTACCCGGCCCAGATGCTGGGCCGCACCGTGGCCCCGGCGCTGGCCATGGGCAACGGCGTGGTGCTCAAGCCCGCCGAGGACACGAGCCTGTCAGCCCTGCGCTTCGCCGAGATCGCCACCGCCGCCGGCCTGCCCGAAGGCGCGTTGAACATCGTCACCGGTCTGGGCGAAGAAGCCGGCGCGGCGCTGGCCGCCCACCCGGGCATCGACTTCATCTCCTTCACCGGCTCCAACGAAGTGGGCACGCTGGTGCAGCAGGCCGCGGCCAGGAACGCGGTGAAGTGCGTGCTGGAACTGGGCGGCAAGTCGCCGCAGATCGTGTTCGAGGATGTGGACGCGGACCGGGCCGTGCCCATCATCGTGCGCGCCATCGTGCAGAACGCAGGGCAGACCTGCACGGCGGGCAGCCGGCTGCTGGTGCAGCGCTCCATCCAGGACAGCTTCGTCGCCCGCGTGGCCGAAGCCTTTGCCAAGGTGCGCGTGGGCACGCCCGCCATGGACCTGGACTGCGGCCCGGTGATGAACCCGGCGCAGCACCGGCGCGTGCAGCGCTACATCGACGAGGCCCGCGCGCAAGGCATCCCGGTGATCGCCGAGGGCAGCATTGCGCCGGACGTGCCGGCCGGCGGCTACTTCGTCAAGCCCACCGTCTTCGGCCCCGTGCCGCGCCAGGCGTCGCTGGCCTGCGAAGAGGTCTTCGGCCCTGTGCTGGCCGTGCTGCCCTTCGAAGACGAGGCCGACGCCATCGCCCTGGCCAACGGCACCGACTACGGCCTGCTGGCCGCCGTGTGGACCGAGAACGCCGGGCGCCTGCAGCGCGTGGCCAAGGCGGTCAAGGCCGGGCAGGTGTTCATGAACTGCTACGGCGCAGGCGGCGGCGTGGAGTTGCCCTTCGGCGGCACCAAGCGCAGCGGCCACGGCCGCGAAAAGGGCCTGCTGGCCCTGGAAGAGATGAGCACCACCAAGACCTTGGTGCACTGGCACGGGTGAGGGAACCGAGCAGGAGCTCGGTTCGTCGACGTCAGCGGCTCTTCCAGTACCCAGGGCGCCTGTGCTGGTGAGCAATGGCCAGTACGGTCGCCTGGTCTTCCTTCAAGTCGAACCACACGGTATACGGAAAACGGATCAACACGCAGTAGCGAATACCGTCTTCACTCGCAGGCCACATGTCTGCTCTCTCACCGAGAGCATCGACGGCCTCAAACACGACAGAGCGGAAAGCATCGGCCGCAATAGGGCTGGGTTCGAAGTACCAGAAGAAGGCTTCGCGGAATTCGTTTTCCGCTTCAGGCAGGACTTCAACGCTGAATCTGGTCACAAAGCGCCGAGGCGGGCACGCACGTCAGTCCATGGCTGGCCAGAGCAGAGTCCCGATCGCAGAGCGTCGCGCCGCTTCAGGAGTTCTTCCCGCCACGCCTCAGAAACAGAGGCCTCTTCGGCCCCTTCCAGGCTGTCGATCAGCGCTGCAGCCACGGCTGAGCGCTCGTCTGCTGAAAGACTCAACGCGTCTTGAAGAAGGTGATCGACACGGGCATTCATACAGGCAACTCTAGCAGTCTTGCTGACAGGATTGACAAGGTCTTGCACCGCGGAGCAGCCGCACTGCGCCCCGGCCGACCTTTCATGGCAAGGGCTCTGCGGTTGTGCCCGGTTGCTCAGGGCTCAACGCGTTGTGCGGAAGTGCTTCCGTGACGCCACCAACGGAATGACGAACATCAGCGCCGTGCCGTGTTCAGCAGCACGTTGCCCCACGCGCCATGCGCTATGGAAAACGCGGTGTCCACCGCGTACCAGCCGGCCAGCGGATAGGCGATGGTGCGCCAGGCCAGCGCCTGGCCGGCCTGGAAGGGCCCGCGGGCCAGCATGATCACCGTGAACATCCAGCCCGCCATCACCGCACCGATGATGCCGTTGGCAAACTGGATGTAGCCCACCACAGGGGCAGGGGCCTGCACGGGGCTGGCCAGCTGCTGGAAGTACACGAGGTTGAACACGCGCTCGCCGAGGTCGGGCGCGAGCAGCAGAACGGCGCTGAGGGTCAGCACCACGGCAGCAGCTGCCTGGATCAGGCGCGACCAGAACACGAGCGGAGCGACCGGCATTCAGAAAGCTTAACGCGCCGGCAGCCGCTCCCTGAAAAACTCCCAGGCGATCTCGGCGAACTCCACGTCGCGGTTCTGTGTGCCAGTGGTCGCGTTGGGCGTCACCAGCACGGAGCGGCTGGCCACCGTGTGCCCCGCGCCGTCCAGCCGCCACCAGCGCACGGGTGTGTTACCGGCGTAGTCGAAGCGGTTTGCCGGACCGGCGTCGCCGGTATCGAACTCGACCACCTGCTGAACGGGCATGCTGCTGGCCAGGCCGTTGGCGGCCAGCCAACGGTCGCGCGTGGCCTGGGCGGAGACCACCCGACCGCGGCTGCAGTTGCCCCCAAGGTTGGCCACACAGCCGCCCTCCCAGGGCATCTGCGGGTCTGCAGTGCCGTGGACGATCATCATAGGCAAGGGCGACGACGGCCCAGTGGCGCAGGGCCCGGTCTTGGGGTTGGCGGCCAGACTGCCCGACGAAGTGGCCGCCGCCGCCAGCAGGTCAGGCCGATTGATGCCGAAGGCGTGGGTCATCATCGCGCCGTTGGATCCCCCAGCCATGAACACGCGCGAGGTGCCCAGGCCATAGGCGCCGCGCACCTGCTCCACCAGTGCAGCGAGAAAGCCAACGTCGTCGGCGCCGCTGGCCACCAGGTTGTCGGCCCGGCAGTCGTCCCATCCGGCCTCCCCGTCAGACGCGGGCAACCCACCTGGGTATACGACCACGAAGCCCTCACGGTCGGCCAAACTGCGAAACACCGACAGGGGGTGTGTCCCGGCGTTGGCGACATCCAGGCCCAGGCCACCCCCGCCATGCAGGACAAAGACCACGGCCTGGGGCGCACCGGCCAATGCTCCAGGCACGTGCACGCGGTATGAACGCGCCACTGCGGCGACCGTGATCCAGTGCTCGCTCAGGCCCGCCGGATAGGGCGCGGCGGCCAACGGCGTGCCGCCACCGCTGACGCCCGGCGGGGTGTCTCTCCCTGCGGAAAGCTCAGGCGCGACCGAGCCGCCACCGCCACAGGAGGCCAGAAAGACCACGCTGATTGCGGCCAAGAGTCCCGGCCACCGCGCCTCCCACATGCCCCACACTTGGATGCCCACCATGCTGCCCCCTTGCCGAAGCCCGGTCGCCCCTGCCGAACCTCTTGCGGCAGCATCTTTCTCAGCCCAGGTCAAGGGCTTCGTTCGATTCGTTGAAAAAATGTAAAGACGCAGCGGACGAAAGATAGCTTCTTCTTGAGGGCTTGATTCGCTCACGTTCTCCCACAAGTCCAGGGGCTGCGCTCCCCACGATCTGCTCACACCTGCTCACCCCTGCCCGGCGCGCTCCAGCAGGGCGCGGGCGCGCAGCAGCACGGGGGCGTCCACCATCTTGCCGTCCACCGCCACGGCGCTGCCACCGGCCGCTTGCGCGGCAGCCAGCACACGCTGCGCCCAGTGCACCTGGTCGGGGCGTGGGGTGAAGGCCTGATGAACGGCGTCCACCTGGCGCGGGTGGATGCACAGCTTGGCGCCGAAGCCCAGCGCTCTGGCGCGCCGCGCGTCACGCGCCGTGGCCTCGAAGTTGTGCAGGTTCGTCGTCACGCCGTCCACTGGCGCGGCGATGCCGCCCAGGCGTGACATCCACACCAGGTGCGAGCGGAAGTGCAGCAGCGCGTCCTCGGCCTCGTCCTCCTCGATGTCCAGGTCCACCTGAAAGTCCAGGCTGCCGAAGATGAGGCGCTGGACCCCTGGCACGCCCCCCAGAGCGCGTGCCGCGTCCATCCCCGTGGCGGACTCCACCAGGGGCAGCAAGGCCCGCCCGGGCAGCGCAGCGCCCACGTGCATCAGTTCCGAGGGATGTTCCGCCTTGGGCAGCACCAGGCCCTGCACCGCGGGGTGCACACAGGCACGCAGATCGTCCTCGAACCAGGCCGTGGAAGCGGCATTGACGCGCACCAGCAAGATCGGCGGACTTGAGGGTGTGGGCGCGAAAGACCACTGCGCCAGCCACCCGACCAGCGCCTCGCGTGCCACCGCCTTGGCCCCCGGGGCCACCGCGTCCTCCAGGTCCACGATCACCGCATCGGCCCCGCTGGCCAGGGCCTTGTTGATGCGCTCGGGCCGGTCAGCCGGCACAAAGAGGTAAGAGCGGGGCAGGCGGCGTTCAGATGCGGGCATGCCCGCGAGCATCCGACAGATCGTGGCTGGGCGCTATTGCCTGTTGGCGAAGACGGTGTTGCAGGCGGGGCAAGCGGGTGGAAGTTGTGCGGAGGTTCTGCCAACTGGACCCCTTTGCCTCTCAGGCGGAACAGGACAAGCTTTCAGGTCTCTCCCGCGTAGCCTGCCTCACGCTGGCTCCGAAGGGCCAACACAAACACCGTGTCAATGGCGGGTACGTATCGGTAAAGCGCCACGTAACCGCGTGATCCCCTTCCAATCACCAACTCCCGCTTACCCGCCTGGGCCTTGCGACCGATCAGCGGGCTGTGAGCGAGTATCTGAATAGCAGCGGTGATCTCTCCGATTCGCTCCAACGTGTTCTCTGCGCTGTACTCGGACAAGTGATCCAAGAAGCGATCGAAATCCTCCAGCACCTCAGGCGCCAACTCAATGCGGGGCATGACGTCCGTCAGCGGCCTAGGGTGCGGCCCGCGGGTCTGCGCGCCTTCTCTCCTCGAGCCCTGGCCTCAAGGTAGGCCTTGGCGTCCTCCCAGGACACCGTCTTGCCCGTGGAGAGAACTCTGGTCCAGCGCTCGTTGGCCAATCGATCGAACTCGGTATCGATCTCGACCTGCTCGACGTGCTGGGCGATGGCGTCCAGGATGAATGCATGCGAAGTCTTGCCTGCCAACTCAGCCGCAGCTGCAACCCTCGCCTTGAAGTCGTCTTCAATACGGATGCTGGTCGTCGACATGGGTCACCTCTGGGTGGTTTGCGCATGCTTTGCGTTCACTTGAATTGCGCGCAAGCTCCAGAGTAGCACATGTGTGCTACTCAGCTCTGGGGTAGCAGCCGGTCGGTCTGTGCTGACCAGCTGCCGTTCCTGGCATCGACGGGCCCGGTGCAGCGCGAGTCGCCGCTGCGTGTTCTTCAGGCCTGTAAGCGCTGGCGCGCATCCATACACGCGTTCTCGGCCCCCAACACCTCGCGCTGCCTGTGCACGCTCGCCGCCTCGACCACCACGCCCCGACGCTCTGTCAGGTCCGCGGCCTCGCGCTCACGCGGGCCAGGTCCGGTAGGGCGCCAACGCGGCCAGATCGGGCACCACGCCCAGGCCGTGGGCCTGGGGCAACGGCACTTTGCCGTCGTGTACCGGCAGCGCGTCACCCACGATGAGCTCGCGGCCGGGATTGGGGTGGGGGTCGAACTCGAGCAGACCGTCGCCGCCCGCAGCCGCCAGCACCTGCAACGAGGCCATCAAGGCCACGCCGCCGCTGAAGTAGTGCGGGCAGTAGCGCCGCCCTGCGGCGACCGCGGCACGTCCCACGCGCAGGTTGCCGGTGATGCCCCCCCACTTGGTGACGTCGGGCTGGATGACCTGCAAGGCGCCCTCTCCCAGGGCTTGGTCGAAGGCCCGGTCCTGCAGGTTCTCGCCACCGGCCAGCGGCGTGCTGGAGGCCTTTGCCAGCGCCGCCCAGTCCGCGGCTGGCGCATCCACGCGCAACGGTTCCTCCAGCCAGGTCAGCCCCAGCGATGTGGCCTCGCGCACGAAGCCCAAGGCCTCGTCCAGACGCCAGGACTGGTTGGCGTCACAGGCGATGACCGCCTGCGCGCCCAGGGCCTCACGCATGGCCTGGAGGTTGCGCAGGTCACGCGCCATCCCGAAGCCGATCTTGAGCTTGAAGGCGCGGTGGCCCTCGGCCTGCCGCGCGGCGGCAAAGACTTCGGGCTCGTCCGGGTTGATGCCGGTGGCATACACGGGTACATGGGTGCGGGCCGGGTCGCCGCCCAACAGGCGGTGCAGCGGCAGGCCCTGGCGGCGGGCCTGCAGGTCCCACAGGGCGATGTCGATGCCTGCGAGCACGGCGGCCACGGGCCCGGGCTCACCGGTCTGCAAGACCAGCACCTCCATCTCGCGCGTGAGCTGCTCGAAGGCCTGCGCCGGCCCGTCGAAGCGCCGGCCCACCAGGCGCTCGCCCAGGTCGGCCGCCAGGCGAGCGCGGTGTTCGGCGCCCACGGCCGGCCAGTTGCACCAGATCTCGCCCCAGCCCTGCGACCCATCGCGGTCGACGGCGCGCACCAGCACCATGGGGCGGTCGCGGAAGGTGCCGAAGGCCACCTTGATGGGGTCGCGCAGCGGGACGCGAAAGGCCTGGACCTCCAGGCGTGCGAGTTCGATGGTGGAGGTGGTCATGTCGGTTGTGCGGTGACACCGCAGGAGGTGGGGAGGATGCCCGTGCGTGGCGTGAAGGCAGGCCCGTTCACTGCAGTGCAAATCGCGGCTCGGGCAGGCCTTTGCAGCTCACCTGGAGCGCCAGCAGCGCTCCGGCTAAGGGCTCGGCCGCACGCTCTGCGTCGCTCATGTGCTGGCTGGTGGTGGTGACGTACAGCGTGGACAGGTCGGGGCCGCCGAAGGCGCAGCAGGTGGGCCGGCGCACCGGCAACGTGATCACGCGGTCCACCTGGCCGTCGGGCCGGTGGCGCACGAGGCAGCCGCCGTGAAAGCGCGCGTTCCACAGACCGCCTTCGGTGTCGATGCAACTGCCGTCCGGGAAGGCGGGTGGGGCCATGTCGGCAAAGGCCCGCGCGGCGCCAAGTTGCCCGGTGGCCGGGTCGTACGTGAAGGCGCGGATGGCGTGATCCAGCGAGTCGGCGAAGTACATCGTGCGGCCGTCGGGCGAGAACGCCAGGCTGTTGGGGATGCGCAGACCGGCTGCGAGATGAGGGAACTCCTGCAACCCTGAGCCTGTGTCGTAGCGGAACATCCGGCCTTCCGGGCCGCGTGTGATGTTGTTCATCGAGCCGACCCAGAAGCGCCCGGCCGGGTCGCAGCGCCCGTCGTTGAAGCGGTGGTCGGCGTCCTGAAAGTCCACCTCGATCAGGGCTTCGAAGGCACCCGCACGCCGTCCCACGGCGGGAAGCTCGGTGCTTGAGCCAGTGGCCTGACCGGCCTGCGCAGGGTCCGCGGCCTGGGGATCGAACAGCACGAGGTGGCGACCCAGCGCCATGAGCAGACGGCCCTGCGGGTCGTCAGTCAGCGCGATGGATCCCACCAGATGGGGCAGCGTCCAACTGTGCACTTCACCGGGCATGAGCTTGGCGAGGCTGCCTGGGGCCTGCTCCTGAACTGAGACCTGAACAGCTCTCGTCGAAGGTGCCAAAGGTCTGAGGCAGCGCAAGGCAGGAGCCCGGATGTCGATCCACCACAACACGCCGCGCGCCTCGTCCCACAGCGGGCATTCGCCCAGCACGTCGCGGCCTGCGGCAGCGCGCAGATCGCCTCCGGGGTCGGCAGGCACGGGCAGTTCGGCTTCGGGCCACATGCGGCGCATGGTAGGCAGGCGCGTCGCCCATGGCCATCAACAAAACGTCAAGACAAGATTGCCCGAATTCGAATTCACGCAACACAGCCGGATTCCTACGATCCGCTCCGCCTTCACACACCAAGGAGCGGTGTCGCATGTTCAAGCATCTGGCCCCGAGCGTGTTGTTCGGATTGCAAGACCGCGTGGTTTTCATGACCGGTGCGGCCGGCGGCATCGCGGCGGGCCTGGCGCCCGGATTCGCGGCCGCAGGAGCGCGCCTCGTGCTGGCTGACCGCAGCGAGCGCGTGCATGAGCGCGCCGACGCCTTGCGCCAGGCCGGTGCCCAGGTGCTGTCGCTGACCTTCGATGTGAACGACCGCGACGCCGTGAGTGCCGCCTTCGATCAGGCGGAGCAGCATTTCGGCCGCTTGGACGTGCTGGTCAACAACGCGGCCGTCATCGTGCGCAAGCCCTTCCTGGAACTGTCGGCCGAGGACTGGCAGCGTGTGATCGACACCGACCTCAACGCCTGCTTTCATGTGGCCCAGCGGGCTGCGCGCACCATGGTGACCCAGGGGTCGGGCCGCATCATCCAGATGAGCTCGATCATGAACCACGTGTCGCGGCCCAACCTCGTGCCTTACGTCACGGCCAAGGGGGCGCTGGCGGCGATGACGCGGGCCATGGCGGCAGACCTCGGCGGCAGCGGGGTCAACGTCAACGCGCTGGCGCCCGGCTACACCGCCACCGAGTTCAGCGAGGCGGGCAAGCCCGAGTTCCATGACTTCGTGGCCCACTGGACGCCCGTGCGCCGCTGGGGCCAGCCCGAAGACCTGGTGGGTGCGGCGCTGCTGCTGGCCTCGGACGCCGGCCGCTACATCAACGGGCATGTGCTGTACGTGGACGGCGGGTTCCTCGCGGTGACCCGATGAACACGCTCCATCCGGCCGCCCGACGCGCCGCCGTGGCGTTGCGCAGCTACGCCTTGTTCGCGCTGGCATGGTGGGCGCTGGCGGCCTGGGTGGCCAACCCCATCCAGTTGCCTGACCCGCTGCGCGTGGCACGGGCACTGGCCACACTGTTCGCCGACGGAGAGATCGTCGAGCACGCTTCGGTGAGCACCGCGCGCCTGCTGCTGAGCCTGGTGCTGGCCACCTTGCTGGCCGTGCCTCTGGGCTTCCTGATCGGGCTGTCGCGCCGGGTCGAGGCTTATGTGGACCCGCTGATCGAGCTGCTGCGGCCCATCTCCGGCATCGCCTGGATCCCGCTGGCGCTGTTCATCTTCGGCGTGGGTCACACCCTGCCCGTGTTCATCATGGTCTACGTGGCCTTCTTTCCGCTGCTGCTCAACACGGTGGCGGGGGTCCGAGGCACGGACCCGAAGCTGCTGGCCGCCGCCCGCACCATGGGCATTTCGCGTGCGGCCACGCTGCGCCATGTGGTGGTGCCCTCGGCGCTGCCCACGGTGCTGGTGGGGCTGCGGCTGTCGTTTGCCGGCGCCTGGGCGGCCGTGGTGGCGGCGGAGCTGATCGGCGCGCCCAGCGGCCTGGGCTTCGCCATCGAGTGGTACCGGCAGTTGCTGATGAGCCCCAAGGTGTTCGCCTTCATCGCCGTGATCGGCGTGGTGGGCTTCATCTGCGACGCGCTGCTGCGCGCATTGCAGCGCCGGTTGACGCCGTGGACCGAAGGGCAGGGTTCGTGAGCGCGCCCGGCCATCCCGTGAACGCTGCGGACGGTCGTGCTGTGCACACCGAACGCGCCAAGGCAGGCCGGGTCGCCGCGGTGCCCGCCACCGACCGGCTGGGCTCCTGGCGCGCGCTGGCCCTGCCCGCATTGCTGCTGGTGCTGTGGCAGTTGTGGGCGCTGGGCCTGCCGGCCGACACGCGCGCGCCCTACCCCAGCAAGGTGGCCAGCACGCTGTGGGCCCTCACCGCCTCGGGCGATCTGCCCCTGGCCCTGGTGCAGAGCCTGGGCCGCGTGATGGCGGGCTTTGCCTGCGCCCTCGCTGTCGGCCTGCTGCTGGGCGTGCCCATGGGGGCCAGCGCCCGGCTGCGTGACAACCTGGACCCGATCATCGAAAGCTTCCGGCCCATCGCCCCGATGGCGATCCTGCCGATTGCCATCCTGTGGTTCGGAACGGGTACGCCGGCGGCGGTGTTCATCGTGGCCTACGCGGGCTTCTTTCCGCTCATCGTCAACACCGTGCACGGCGTGATGAACGTGCCGCGAAGGCTGCTGCAGGCCGCGCACACCATGGGCGTGCCGCGCACGCGCATCCTGCTGCACGTGCTGCTGCCGGCCTCGCTGCCCTCGGTGCTGCTGGGCGCGCGGCTGGGCATGGGCATGGCCTGGACGGCCATCATCGCCGCGGAGCTGGCCGTGGGGGCCAAGTCGGGCGGCGGCACTTCTGGCGGCATCGGCCAGATGATGTTCGTGTTCTACGCCTACAGCGTGGACCTCAACGCCATCGTGGTCTGCATGGGAGTGGTGGGGCTGGTGGCCCTGGCCATCGACCGCCTGTTCCGCGCCGCCGAGCGGCGCCTCATGCCCTGGAAGGCCTGACCATGGACCCCGTCACTCCCAAGCTGCGCCTGCAAGGCGTGTCCAAGTCCTTCCTCGCGCCGCGGGCCCCGTTGCCCACGCTGGCGGTGGCCGACTTCAACCTGGACATCCATCCCGGCGAATTCGTCTGCATCGTCGGCCCCTCGGGCTGCGGCAAGAGCACGGTGCTGAACATGGTGGCGGGGCTGGACACGCCCGACGCCGGCGCCATCGAACTCGACGGCCGCCAGGTGCAGGGCCCCGGTGCCGAGCGCGGCGTGATGTTCCAGGACTACGCCCTCATGCCGTGGCAGACGGTGGCACAGAACGTGGGCTTCGGCCTGCTGCACGGCACGCCTGGCCAGGGCCTGAGCCCCGCGCAGCGGCAGGCCCGCGTCGCCGAGCACCTGGCCTTGGTGGGGCTGACGGCCGCCGCCCACAAGTACCCGCACCAGTTGTCCGGCGGCATGCGCCAGCGCGTGGCCCTGGCACGCCTGCTGGCCAACGGCCCGGACGTGCTGTTGATGGACGAGCCCCTGGGCGCGCTTGATGCGCAGACCCGGCTGATCCTGCAGGTGGAGCTGCTGCGCATCTGGGGTGAGACGCGGCCACGCGCCGAGCGACGAACCGCCTTGTTCATCACCCACGACATCGAGGAGGCGGTGTTCCTCGGCGACCGCGTGGTGGTGATGAGCAGCCATCCGGGGCGCGTGCGCGCCGACATCGCCATCGACCTGCCGCGCCCGCGCCGCGAAGCGCTGCGTGCCGACCCCCGCTTCGGCGAGTTCGCCGAACACATCTGGAGCCTGATCCGCGACGAGGCCCGCCAGGCCATCGGCGGCCTGACCCCCACCACCCCCCAACAGGAGACCACTGCATGAGCCACGACCACACCCCCGGGCCCCTCGACGTGCCCCACACCACGCCGCGCCGTCGCGCCCTGCAACTGCTGTCCGGCGCAGCCGCGGCGCTGGCCACGCCCTCGCTGCTGCGCGCCCAGGGCACACGCCGCACGCACAAGGTCTCGGTCGGGC
>JBILSM010000011.1:0-47161 GCA_044372085.1 Rubrivivax sp. | reverse complement strand
GCTCGAACTGCGGCTCGCACACGGCACGGATGGCACTTTCCAGCGCGTCGATACGGGTATCCGGCGGCACCCAGCCGGACTCGACATGCAGTTCGGCCACGCGCTTGTAATCGCGGCGGAAGAAGGCGATGAAGTTCTGCGCCAGGTAGTCCTTGTCCAGCTCGGTCAGCGTGCCGATGATCCCGAAGTCCAGGGCGATGTAGCGGCCGAAGGTGGCGGCGTCCAGGCTCACCTGGATGTTGCCCGGGTGCATGTCGGCATGGAAAAAGCCGTCGCGGAACACCTGGGTGAAGAAGATGGTCACGCCGTCGCGCGCGAGCTTCTTGAAATCGACGCCCGCTTCGCGCAGGCGCTGCACCTGCCCGATCGGCAACCCGTACATGCGCTCCATGACGATGACGGTGGGGGTGCACAGATCCCACACCATCTCGGGCACCATCACCAGGCCCAGGTCCTGCATGTTGCGGCGCAATTGCGTGGCGTTGGCGGCCTCGCGCACCAGGTCCAGTTCGTCGTGCAGGTGGGTGTCGAACTCGGCCACCACTTCGCGCGGCTTCAGGCGCCGGCCATCGGCACTCAGCCGCTCCACCCAGCGCGCCAGGGTGTGCAGCAGGTCCAGGTCGCGCTCGATGGCGGCCTGCATGCCCGGGCGCAGCACCTTGACCGCCACTTCGCGGCCCGCGTGGGCAACACCGGTGCGGCCGGGCAGATCGGCACGCAGGCGGGCGAAATGCACCTGGGCGATGGACGCGCTGGCCACAGGTTCGGCGTCGAAGCGCTCGAAGATGGCGTCCAGTGGCCGCCCCAGGGCCCGCTCTACCAGCGCCGCCGACTGCGCGGCCGGAAAGGGGGGCACGCGGTCCTGCAGCCGGGCCAGTTCATCGGCCAGGTCCGGTGGCACGAGGTCGCGCCGCGTGGAGAGCACCTGTCCGAACTTCACGAAGATGGGGCCCAGCCGTTCCAGGGCCTGGCGCAGGCGCACCCCACGGGGCGCGTCCAGATCGCGCCCGACGGTGACGATGCGCACCAGCAGTCGCACCCAGGGCTGCCTGAAGCTCTGAAGCGCCACCTCGTCCAGGCCGAAGCGCAGGACCGTGAACGCGATGAACCAAAGCCGGGCCAGACGCCTCATCGCAGCCTCATCCGCCCCTCAGGGCCCCGGTGCCGCACAGGGCACGGGCGTGGACGGTCATGGGCGGGCGCCGAAAACCGCCGCACAGCGCTGGGCCAGAGATGCCGCCTGTGGTGCCAGCTTCTCGAGGCCTTCGCGCAGGGCCGGTCCCAACTGCGCCAGCAGTTGGGCCGGGGCCGGCCCCAGGAGACGGTGAACGTCATCGGCCAGATCCCAGCGCAGGTGCTCCAGCAACCAGTTGGCGTCTGCGGCCAGCCGGGCATCGCCCTCCACATGGACCTCCGGCGCACGCCCCGACAGCGCGCTCATCACCAGCCCCGCAGGGTTGGACGCCTGCACGCGCACCTGAAGGTCGGGCGAGTTGTGGGCTTCCTGGCCGCACCACTCCAGCAAGCCCGCAGGCGAGATGCGAAACACCAGGGCGGGCCACGGGGGCAGCAGCGCAGGCCAGCCTTCGGCATGCAGTGCCACCACCCGACCGGCATGAGGCTGCAAGCGCGCCACGGCCACCGGCTCGCGACCAAGCACATGATTGATGAGCAAGGTCAACCGCTCAAGTGCGGCCGGGGCGAACATGTCGTGCAGGGCGTGCCTCATACCTGAATTGTAGGGAGGCCGAAGTACGCACCGCGGATCAGACCGGATGTCGCACAGGAGGGCGGGTGGCAGCGCAGGGCAGGGCAGGCAGACAGGCAGATCCGGTACCGGACGGCGCCAGGGCGGCGGGTGGCGTCGCGCGGCGAACGCTTCGAGAAACACCAGGCATCCGCCAGACCCAGCGCGGACCGGTACAAGGCGAGACCGGCCCACGCGCACCGGCGGGCCCGCAGGCAGCCGGGGCCCCCGGCTCTGTTGAGAACCCGGGCCTGCGACGCTTTGGGCCGCTGAGCACCGCTCCCCGCATCCGCAGCTTCTTTTCGGAGCCCCCTTCCGTGTCTGCGGTGGTGGCCGCAGTGATGGAGCCTGCCCTGGCCGTGGGCAGCCTGCTGGCATGGGCCTGGGCTTTGCAGGGGCACATGGCACGGGCCGATCTGGTGCTGACCCTGGTGGTGCTGGCGCTGAGCTTTCCGGCGCGAGACCGTACCGCCATGCCGGCCACCGCAGTGTGGGCTGAGGTCACCGGCGCGTGGCTGGCGCGGGCGGGCGTGATCGGGCTCGGCCTGTGGTCCACCGACAGTCTGGCGCAGGTGGATCTGCGAGCGCTCACCGGAGCGTGGACCAGCACCGTGGTGTTGACGGCTGTGTCCACCCTGGGCGCCGGACGTCTGGTGGCGTGGTGGCAGGGCCGGCCGCACCGGCGCCGGCGCGCCATCGTCGTTGGCGCCGGCGCCCTGGCGGCGCGGGTCGGGCAGGCGTTGCGCGATCAGGCCGGGCGCGGCATCGACCTCATCGGCTGCTTCGACGACCGTCTGGACAGCCGCCTGGACCCGGGCGCGCGCGGCATGCGCCGGGGCGACCTGGCCGATGTGGTGGACTTCATCCACCGGCGCGGCGTGCAGGACGTCTACATCACCTTGCCGCTGGGCGGGCGCGAACCCGCGGGTTCCCGCATCCCGCGCCTGCTGCAGGCCTTGCAGGACACCACGGTCTCGGTGCACTACGTCCCGGACCTGCTGGGCATCACCATCATCCAGGGACGCCTGCGCGATGTGAACGGGGTGCCGGTGGTGGGCCTGTGCGAGACCCCCTTCACGGGGGTCAACCAACTGGTGAAGCGGGCCGAAGATCTGGTGCTGGCCGGTCTGATCACCTTGCTGATCTCGCCGCTGCTGCTGGCCGTGGCGCTGGGCGTGAAGCTCAGCTCGCCCGGTCCGGTGCTGTTCCGCCAGCGGCGCAACGGGCTGGACGGTCGCGAGATCGTGGTGTGGAAGTTCCGCTCCATGCGAACCCAGGACGACGGGACGGTGATCCGGCAGGCCACCCGGGGCGACCCGCGCATCACACCCTTTGGCGCCTTCATCCGCCGCACCTCGCTGGACGAACTGCCGCAGTTCTTCAACGTGCTGCAAGGGCGCATGAGCATCGTGGGCCCCCGACCGCACGCGGTGGCGCACAACGACGAGTACCGCGAACTGATCCGCGCCTACATGGTGCGCCACAAGGTCAAGCCCGGCATCACCGGCTGGGCCCAGGTCAACGGCCACCGGGGCGAGACCGACACGCTGGACAAGATGCGCGCCCGCGTGGAGTACGACCTGGAGTACCTGCACCACTGGTCGCTGAGCCTGGACCTGCGAATCATCGCCCGCACCGTCGCCCTGGTGCTGTGGGACCGTCATGCCTATTAGTGCCGGCGCCAGCGCCTGCGCTGCCCCCGGGCGGCATCGAAGCGACGTCACTCCCCCAACCCTGGAAAGGCCCCCATGCCGCTGAAGAACCCGCGTGCGCTGCGCTGCGTGCTGTCTGTGCCCCTGTCTGTGTGCTCCATGGCGCTGTCGGCGCATGCCTGGGCCCAGGCCCCCGGCTGGGTCTGGAGCGTGGGTCAGCAGTTCAGCCACGACTCCAACCTGTACCGATTGCCGGACGGCGTGCCGCCAGGCGCCGGGCAGTCCCGATCGGACACCGTGTCCACCACCTCGCTGGACCTCACGCTGGACCAGCCGCTGGGCCGCCAGCGCCTGTTGGGGCGCGCAGGCGTGGAAGCCCTGCGCTACCGCCGACACGACGAACTGGACCATGACGCTCACCATGCGGAGCTGCGGCTGGACTGGGAGACCGCCGGGCGTCTGTCCGGCCAGCTGCGCGCGGCCAGCGCGCGCGCCCTGCGCCCGCTGGACCCGGACGCTGCGGGCGGCACCCAAGCCCGCAATCTGGAGAGCCACGACGAAGCCGCAGCCCTGGTTCGCCTGGGTGGCGCCGGACGCATGTCGGTGGAGGGCCAACTGGGCACCCGGGCCGTGCACTACAGCGACCCCGCCTTCGACGCCGCCGAGCTGCGCACCCAATCGGCCGCGCTGGGCCTGCGCTGGCGCCCCGGTGCAGCGACAACCTTCGGGGCCGGACTGCGCGAGACCCGCGGTCGCTACATCAATGCCCTGGACGATGCCGACCGCTACCGCAGCCGGGCCCTGGACCTGTGGATGACCTGGTCAGCCACGCCCATGCAGCGGGTGTACGTGCGTGCCAGCCCCTTGCGCGCGCGCTACGACCAGCGCAGCGAACGCGATTTCTCCGGCCTCACGGGGGTGCTGGCCTGGCAGTGGCAGCCGCGCGGCTCCTGGCAGGTGACCGCCCGGGCCGTGCGAGACCTGGGCCAGGACGCCTACCTGGAACGCTATGGCGTGGACGACACGGCGGCGCAGGCGCTGCCCGGCGGCCACGTGGACGACGGCGTGGTGCTGACCCGTGTGACGCTGGCCGCGCAGCGGGCGGTGACGGCCAAGGTGCAGGCCACCGTGTCCGCAGGCTGGACGCGAAGAACGCTCACCAGCGTCCTGCCCGCGGCAGCAGCCACCACGGCGCACGACAGCACCTCGCAGCTCGCCCTGGGGCTGCGCTGGGCCCCGCGCCGCAGCACCCAGCTGGGCTGCGACGCCAGCACCGAGCGCCGCCATGCAGACGGCCTGCTGAGCACGCCCTACTCGGCCCGCGTGTTCGGTTGCTTCGGGCGCCTGACATGGTGAGCGCGGCCCCCACCGTCCTGCTCACGGGTGCCTGCGGCTACATCGGCAGCCACACCTGGGTGGCGCTGGCGCAAGCGGGCTTGCGCGTGCTGGGGGTGGACGACTTCTCCAACAGTTCACCCGACGTCCTCGCCCGCTTGCAACGGCTCACCGGACAGGCGCCAGCGTTCGAGCAGGCCGATGTGTGCAACGCTGCGGCCCTGGAAGCCGTCTTCGCGCGCCAGCGCATCGACGCGGTTGTGCATTTCGCGGCGCTGAAGGCGGTGGGCGAATCGACCGCCCAACCGCTGGCCTACTACGCCAACAACCTGGGCGGCCTGCTGACCACCTGCCGCGTCATGCAAGCCCACGGCTGCAAGCGCCTGGTGTTCAGCTCCAGCGCCACCGTGTACGGCGCACCGCAGCACCTGCCCATTGCCGAGGATGCGCCCCTGTCCGCCACCAACCCCTACGGCCAGACCAAGCTGGTGGGCGAGACCATCCTGCAGGACCTGGCCCGCGCAGACGCCGACTGGCGGCACGTGAGCCTGCGCTACTTCAACCCCGTGGGCGCCCATGAGAGTGGCCTGATCGGTGAAGAGCCCCGGGGCACCCCCAACAACCTCATGCCTTACGTGGCCCAGGTGGCGGTGGGCCAGCGGCCGTATCTGCAGGTCTTCGGCAGCGACTACCCCACCCCTGACGGCACGGGCGTGCGCGACTACCTGCACGTGGTGGACCTGGCCCAAGGCCATGTGGCCGCACTGCGCCATCTGCTGGACGGCGGCGACACGCTCACCATCAACCTGGGCACCGGCCGCGGCAGCAGTGTGCTCGAGGTGGTGAACGCCTACGCCAAGGCGAGCGGCCGGGAGATTCCCTACCGCATCGCCCCCCGCCGCCCGGGCGACGTGGCAGCCTGCTGGGCCGATGCCTCACGCGCAGGCAAGGTGCTGGGGTGGCGGGCGCAGAGGGGGTTGGGGGAGATGTGCGGGGACAGTTGGAGGTGGCAGGTGAGGAACGCGTGACCCCGCGCTAGTTAGCTTGCCAGCGCGATGATGGCGGGGTGAGAGGCCGGGGCGGTTACGTCAACTCAGTGCCGCCATCACACCATCCGGGTCACGCGATATCAGGTTGAGCAACACGAGGGATGCCCCTTGCGGCTGGCGGTCTCCCCGCTCCCAGTGCCTTAGGGTGGCCACCGAGAACCCAAATCTCGTCGCAAACTGCACCTGTGTCAGCCCCAAGCGCTGCCTGACCTCGGCCACGTTGACGGCCGCCGGACGGTAAACCTTGACACCGGCCTTCTGCCCGCGGGCGTGCTGTACGGCCTCGGTCATGCCCCTGCGGAGGCTTTCGAATGCTTCACCCATGATGACTACCTCTCAAACCAGATCTGCTTCAGCAAATCGACCAACCCGGCAAGTTCGTTACGCTCGCCCTTGCTGAGGTTGGCACGCTCGTTCTTCGCAAAGACCGTGAGCAAGTACAGCGGCATGTCATCACTGTGGAAGTAGTACACCACCCGGACGCCCCCGCTCTTGCCCCGCCCCTCACGGCCCCACCGCAGCTTTCTGATGCCGCCAGTGCCTTCCATCAGATCACCCGCCTTCGGGCGTGCTGCGAGGAACTGGACGATAGCCGTTCGCTCCTCGGAGCCCATCAGACGGGCTGAAGCCTTCTGGTACT
The DNA here is from genome assembly GCA_044372085.1 of Rubrivivax sp. Classification (GTDB taxonomy): domain Bacteria; phylum Pseudomonadota; class Gammaproteobacteria; order Burkholderiales; family Burkholderiaceae_C; genus Rubrivivax. The sequence continues at coordinate 40,738 of JBILSM010000011.1, read as the reverse complement.
CCGGCAATTCGGCAACCGTCAGAAGCATGGCGGCCAATGGTAATCCAATGGATCACCCTTGTGCGGCTAAGCTTGAAAACTCCGTGATCATGCGCATAGCCGAAGAAGGCGTCGGGAACTTCGAAGGCACGGCTGTGCAGGCAGCCCATGCCCGGGACCACAGGGCATGAAAACGAAAGTCTCAAGGGCACTGACTTGAACAGTATCCAACTCCACATCCAACCCGTCATCATGGCCGGCGGCTCCGGCACGCGGCTGTGGCCGCTGTCGCGCGCGGGCTACCCCAAGCAGTTCCTGGTGCTGCAAGGCAACGAGAGCCTGCTGCAGCAGGCCGCGCGACGGCTGGCGGCGCTGGGCGGTGCGGCAGCGCCCATCGTGGTGGGCAACGAGGAACACCGCTTCCTGATCCTGGACCAGTTGCGCGAGGCGCGCTGCACGCCCTCGGCCGTGCTGCTGGAGCCTGCCGGGCGCAACACCGCCCCTGCCGTGACGCTGGCTGCGCTGCAGGCCACGCAAGGCGGGGCCGACCCCGTGCTGGTGATCACCCCGGCCGACCAGACGGTGACAGACCCGGCCGCGTTCACCGCGGCGCTGGAGCGGGCAACGCATGAAGCAGCCGAAGGGGCCGTGGTCATCCTGGGCATCACGCCCGACCGGCCGGAGACGGGCTACGGCTACATCCAGGCGGGTGAGCTTGCGCCGCCCGGCGCGGCGCCGAACCCCAGCGGCCCGAGCGCCGCGCCAGACCCGCGGCTGAAAGCGCGCCCGGTGCAGCGCTTCCGTCCGGACATCCTGGCAGCCACGCGCACCGCCTTCGAGGCCCGCAGCACCGACGCCCTGTTCGTGCGCCCGGACAAGGTTGCCTTCGAGGCCGTGCCGGCAGAGTCGGTGGATTACGCGGTGCTGGAGAAGTGCCCGGGCAGCGGGGTGGACATCCGCATGGTGCCGCTGGACGCGGGCTGGAATGATCTGGGCGCCTGGGACGCCGTGTGGCAAGTGACCGGGAAAGACGATCAAGGCAACGCCGCCACCGGCGACGTGCTGCTGCACGACAGCCAGCGCACGCTGGTGCACCGCCTGGCCAACCCGGGCAAGGTGTGGCTGGAGATCATCGAAGTGCAGTCCGGCAGCTACCTGGGCGAGGATGACATCGTGAGGTTTGAGGACACGTACGGGCGCTGAGCCTGCAGCGGTGTTCCGCGCCCCCGCACCGGCCCAGCACCCGCGCATGACGTGAGAAGACGCAAAGGCCCAGGGCTTCGCCGCCGGGACACTGAAGGCCTTCACAAGCCTGCCTGTCTGTGACACCCCCAGCCGCTCCCGCACCAGCGCCTCCCCCGCGCGCCGCCTCCGCTTCAGAACACCACCCCGGCACCGTCCTGCGGCCCTTTCCCTCGGGCACACGGCTGCCCACTCAGTGGGCCTGCTGGCTGGACAGCGCTTGCGCGCACCTGCACCCGGCTGGGCGGGTGGTGGACATGGGGGCCCCTGCGGCCCATGGTGCCCACGCAGCCCATGAGGCACAGGCGGCCACCACAAGCAAGCGCTCGGGTACGGCGTCGTTCAGCGCTCGCCTGGTGGCGCAGGGTGCATCAGGTGCGCTGACGCTGCCGGGGGCCCTCGAAACCGGGGAGCCGACCGATCTGGCCTGGCACGACGCCAGCCAGGCTCCTGCACTGGCCCGCAGCGTGGCGCGTCACCGCCGCCCGCTGAACCTGCCCCGCGTACCTCTAGGTTCGCCCAGCCTGAAGGCCCTGACCGCCGCCTTCAAAGGCCGGGGCTGGGTGCGGGTGCGCGCAGCCCATGGCTCGCCCTGCATCGAGCTGGATGCGGGCTGGACGCAGCCCTGGCAGAAGTTCAACGCCGGCCGCCAGTCGGACTTCCGTCGCGCGCAGCGCCGCGCTGAAGAGGCCGGTGCGCTGCGGTTCGAAGTGCACGCGCCCTCGCCGGGGCCAGCGCTGGAGCGACTGCTGGACGAGGCCTACGAGGTGGAGTCGCGCAGTTGGAAGGGCGACGGCGGCACCGCCTTGGCGGTGGACCCGCTGCTGGGCCCGTTCTACCGGCGGCTGGCGCACAACGCGTCACAGGCCGGTCTGCTGCGCCTGTGCTTCCTGCGCATCGCCGGTCAGGCCGCGGCCATGCAACTGGCGCTGCAGGGCGGCGGCCGCTTCTGGTTGATGAAGATTGGCTACGACGCCGCCTTTGCGCGCGGCAGCCCGGGGCAGTTGCTGATGCTCCACACCATCGGCCATGCCGCATCACAGGGCCTGGCGTCCTACGAGATGCTGGGCAACACCTCGGCCTGGACGGCGGAGTGGACCCGGACCTTGCGGCCCTTCGTCGCGGTGCAGGCTTACCCGGCGTCGTGGGCCGGTGCAGGGGCGCTGTGCACCGACGCGTGGCGCGCGGCGCAAGCGCGCTGGCAAGCCCGGGCAGGTTCCCGCCCAGGGCAGGACGTGGCGGCGTGAACCGGCCCGCCCACGCCATCCTGAAACACTGGGCCTACGCCCTGGGCGGGCCGGTGCTGCAGCGCGCCAGCCGAGCCTATGTGCCGGGCCCGCGCCTGGAGGACGCCGTGCACTGGGCCCGCCACCTCGCCCCGCCCGGTTGTGGCTTCACCTTTGGCTACTTCAACGCCGACGGGGAGTCTGCGGCCGCGGTGGAACAGGCCTGCCGAGAGTCCATCCAGGCACTGGCAGCGCTGCAGACGCCCGCAGCGCAGGGCGCCAGCCGAGCGGGCTACTGCTCCGTGAAGGTGCCCGCCTTGGGATACGACCCCAAGGCACTGGAAGGCCTGGTCCTGCTGGCCCAGTCACAAGGACAGCGACTGCACTTTGACAGCCATGGCCCCGAAACCGCGGAGCCCCTGCGGGCGGCCCTTGACTCCCTGCGTCCCCACCAGATCCGCCTGGGCCTGACGGTGCCGGGGCGCTGGTCGCGCAGCCTGGCCGATGCCGAGTGGGCGGTGGAACACAAGCTGCGCGTGCGGGTTGTCAAGGGACAGTGGCCCTGCCCTGATCAACCGGATGCTGACCCGCGGCAGGGATTTCTGGCAGTCGTCGACCGCCTGGCGGGCCGGGTGACTGAAGTGGCTGTCGCCACCCATGACGCTGACCTCGCACGCGAAGCGGCGCGGCGGCTGGCCGCGCGGGGCACCGCCTGCGAACTGGAGCTGCTGTGCGGGCTGCCACGACGCGGGGTCATGGAACTCGCCCGTTCGAAAGGCCTGCCCGTGCGCCTGTACGTGCCCTTCGGCCAGGCCTGGCTGCCTTACGCCCTGAGCCAGGTGCTGAGGCAGCCGCGGCTGTGGCCGCGGCTGCTAAAGGACAGCCTGGCGGACGGCTGGGCCAGGAACCGGGTGGCAGGCACCCGGTAGGCCAGCGACCTCGCGTACGGCCGGGATGCGCCTCCCAGCCGGCCGCCCAGGCCGCTTCGGCCGCCCTCAGTTCACCCGCACCGTGGTTCCCAGCTTGAAGCGCGCGCCCGCCGCGTCCCAGGTCTGCCCGGCGCCGCTGTTGTCGGCGTTGGCAAAGCGTACCGAGAACCTCGGGTCGCCGGCGGTGGCCGGGAAGACGTCTGGGGCCGACAGGTACATGTCGTAGTCACCCGTGGCCGCATCGGCGGGAACGGTCACGCTCACCGCCAGCGCCGTGGAGGCCGTGGCCTGGGGAGCCAGCGTGGCCAGGTTGCCTGCCCTCGCGGTGATCAGCGCACCGGTGCTCTTGTGGCGCAACTGCACCACCAGCGCCCGGTCCGAGAACATGCGAGACCAGCCGACGTTGCGCAGGTTCACGCTCAGCGGCAAGGTCCCGCCACGCGCCACCTGCGTGTCATGCGTGGCCGAGTCCAGTTGGACGCGGTAGCCCATGAAGCCCGACACCTGCGCGAAGCAGCCGCCCGACTTCCAGGCGTTGATCATGGCCGGGGCGTAGCCGCTGTTCAGCCACGTCAGGTGGTACTGCTTGCCCTCGGTGAGGATGTCGTTGCAGGTGGTACGCCAAGGGGTCTCGCCCTGGCAGGTCTCCCCGCCGAAGGCGGTCTGGGTCGACAGGGCCTGCACGTAGGGACGCTGCGTGCTGTTCTGGTAGGTGCCAGTGTCAGTGGGGCCTGACAGGAGACAGTCGTTGTGCGCACCGGCACGCTTCTGCTGCGTGGGCGAGGGGTACCACTTCATCAGATCCGCCGGGTAGCGGAAGCCGATCTGCGTCGTGGCCGGCACATTGGCCAGCAGGGCGTCCCGCACGATGGCCCGGTTGATGTCGGCCGTGGTGCAGGTGGTGCTGCCGGCGTTGTAGCCGCAGGAATTGCCGGACTTCGACGAGTGCCATTCGCCCCAAGCGCCGATGAAGCCGGCCCGCATGTGGGGAATGACGTCGGCATTGGCCGCCAGCACGGGCTTGAGCTGCTCCAGGTGACGCTTGATCTGCGCCGCAGTGGCGTCGTTGCCGGTGGCGCTGAAGTCGTAGTTGAACCAGACCGTGGCCTTCATGCCCATGGAGCGCAGGCTGGCAAAGCGCGAGTTCAAGGTGCTGAGGAAGGAAGCGGGCAGGTCGCTGGTGCGGTAGCTGTCCAGCTGCACCTTGGCCAGGACCAGGCGCATGCCGGCGTTGTAGCTGGACTGCACGCTGCCGGCGTCAAAGCCGTTGACGAAGTCGTTGCCGGCCCAACCGTAGAAGCCGCGGTCGGGGTTGGGGATGTCGGCGCTGGTGGGGCCGAAGTTCAGGCTGACGGGGGCGGTGGCAGGAGCGGGTGCTGGAGCGGGTGCGGGTGCCGGTGCCGGCGCGGGTGCGCCCGGGATGTAGCAGGCCTTGGCCACGCCCTGCAGAGGGTCACCGAAGAGCCAGTTGCCGCTGCTGCAGTTGAAGGGCCCGGTAACCGCCTTGTAGTAGAAAGAGTTGGCCGCCCCGTAGTACAGCACCGCCGTGCCGGTGAAGTTGCAGGTGGTCTGGCCCGACTCGCTGGCGCATTTCACATACCCTGCCGGCAGGGCCTTGGCTTGGCCGATCGAGGAGTTCTTCACCGCGAGTGCCGTGCGCACCTCGTCGGCTTGCTCTGCCACTGCGGTGGGTTCCTCCACCGAGCCGCCGCCACAGGCGGACACCAACGCCGCGGCGGCCATCAGTTCGGCCAGCACGGTCATGCGCGAGAGGCGTACATCATTCATCATCATTGAGCTCCCTTGACTGAAGTTGAGCCGCCTCACCGGACATTGGTGACTGCGGTCAGGCCATGCTAGGAATACGCCTACCGCGGGGGTAAGCACCCTCCGAGGGATGCAACAGGATGTAAGTCCGCAGTCCGCGCCCAGCGCCGAGGCAGCAGCCTGCGGGGGAAGCGGTTCGTTACACCTGGGCCCGCGTGGGCTGAGGCTGCTCAACGCGCGCCGGCACTGGCAGGGCAGCATGGCTGCATGCCGAGCCCCGGGTACTGCGCCGACCGTTCCCCCTCGATTCCCGGGCCTGCCAGCCGCACCTTGTTCGTCGTGGATTGGGACGCGGCCGGGGCGCGTGACCTGCAGGAACGTCTGAGTCTGGATCTGCGTCCGGCCGGGGGCTCGCACGAGACGCCGAAGGAGGCGTCACAGGAGACGTCGCAGGAGGCGTTCCAGCCGGCTGGGCCCTCGGACGGGCGCCCGATCACCACGCAGGCCCAGGCGACCCCATGGCCTGGTCAGGTGCCTTGGCAGGTACTGAACTGCCCCACCACCTCCGTGCAAGCCGGGGCGGCAGGGGGTGGCTGGGCGCGCCTGGCCCAGGCCGGGCGCTACCTGCGCACCGCGTTGCAGGCGGCCTGGCGCAGCCGCCAATTCGGCCAGGTGGTGGTGTGGCGCCAGTCCATCGGCTACCTGCTGTGCGCCCTGCCCCGCTGGCCCGCCTGGCTGTGCGCCCAGGGCCGCCGGCCGCAGTTGGTGTTGACGACGGTGCTGCTGTCGCCCTCCTCCACCGCCCCAGGGTCCTGGCGGCGCGGGTTGCTGGAGTTGGCGTTGCGCCGCGCCGATGCGCTGGTGTACTTCTCCCGCGAAATGGCGCAGGACACGGTGCGTCACCGACCCACCTGGGCGCACAAGGTGTTCTGGATGCCCCTGCCGCTGTTCGGCGAGCCGTCAGGGCACGATCGTCCGCTGCAAGCCGCCAGCATCGGCCACGATGCAGACGCCACACCCGATGCGCAGCCCCCCAGCGTGTTCTGCGGTGGCACCAGCGACCGAGATTTCGACGTGGTGATCGAGGCATTCCGACACCGGCCTGTGCCGGTGACCCTGGTGTGCCGTGAAGACCAGGCCTTCCGTCCGCCCGGGCCCATCGAGCCGCACTTCACGGTGCGCCGCGGTGTCAGCGAGCAGGAGTACCACGCGCTGGCCGCGGCGGCCGGCGTGGTGGTGGTGGCGCTGAAGTTCGCGACCTCGGGCTGCGGCCAGTTGCTGTTCAGCTTCTGCATGCGCCATGGGGTTCCGGTGATCGCCACCGATTGCTTCGGCACCCGCGACGAGGTGGTCCACGGCCACAGCGGCTGGCTGGTGCCCGCCGGCGACGCACAAGCGCTGGGCCAGGCCTACGACCGGCTGGCAGCCGACCCCACGCTGCGCCTGCAACTCGTTCGCAACGCCCGGGCGCAGGCCTGGTCCCGGCGGGACGGGCTGGCCGGCTTCGTCAAGGCCATGAACGCGCTGGGAGACACCTTGCGCGGCGCGCCGGCGCCCGAAGGCGCCACCTTCCCCCAACGGCCCCAGGCCACCCCCGCCCGCAGCGCGGGCCATCCCATCGGAGAAGCAGCTTGATCGTCATCTTCTACCCGGAGTTCGGCGGCGTGCACGGCATTGCCCGCTACCTCGACAGCTTTCTGGCGAACCTGCCCGGGAGGGCGCCGCCCGTCGTGCTGATCACGGCGGGCACGCCCCCAGGATGGCAGGCCCCTGCCGGAGTGGAACTGGTACTGCTGCCCCTGCGGCCCCACCGCCTGGGCCTGGTGTGGTGGACGCTCCAGGCGCGCGCGGCACTGGCGCGGCTGGAGCGTGAACGCGGGCCGGCGCTGGCCGTCAACCTGCACGTCCCGCCGCTCATCCCGGCCCTCTTCTTCAGCCGAAGACGCCGCATCGTCCTGACGGCGCACACCACCTACCTGGGCATGTCGGGCCGCTTCGACCGGCCCCGCAACTTCGACAGCCCCTGGAGCCGCTTGTCCGTGGCCCTCAAGATGGCGATGGAGCGGCACATCCTGGACCGCTCGGCGCAGGTCATCACCCTGACCGAGCAGGGCCGGCAGGAACTGGCGCGCTACGGCCGCCACGGCGGGGTGGTGGTGATTCCCAATGGCGTGGACACCGCCACGTTCACGGAAGATCCCCAGGTGGCCCAGGACATCGACGTGCTGTTCTGCGGGCGCATCGAGCGGCGCAAGGGCAGCCGCCCCCTGGCCGAGGTGTGCCTGCGCCTGCTGCAGGCACGGCCCGCCTTGCGCATCTGCATCGCGGGCTACGGGGACGATGAGGCTCATGTCCGCCAGCGCCTGGCCGCCGTGGCCGGCCCGGACGGGGCGGTACGATTCGAGGGCCGGGTGCCGCTGGCGGCCATGCCCGAGCTGTACCGGCGCAGCCGCCTGTACGCCTCCACCTCCTACTACGAGGGCCTGCCCGGCACCTGCCTGGAGGCCATGGCCACGGGCGTACCGGCGGTGGTGTGGAACCTGCCCTTCTACGCCGGGCTGGTGACCGACGGCTGCTCCGGCCTGCTGGCGCCCGTCAACGACCTGGACGGCTTCACGCAGCGCGTGCTCGAACTCATCGACCAGCCCAAACGCGCTGCGGCGCTGGGACGCCAGGCTGCGAACCTGGTGCGGCGCCGGCACGACTGGCAGCGACTGGCCGGGCAGGTGGTGGCGGCCTGCTCCCCGCCGGGACCGGCAAGCCCCAGGCCCCTGGGCGTCGGGGCCGGCGTGAGCAAGGCCTGATGCCCGCGGCTGGCGAGGCGCTGCGCGTCACCTGGCTGGGGCTGCGCGGCCTGCCGGGGGTGCAAGGCGGGGTGGAAACCCACGCCGAGCAACTGTGCCCGCGGCTGCAAGCCCTGGGCTGCGAGGTCACGGTGCTGGCGCGTGCGCCCTACCAGGCAACCCTGGCGCAAGGCCGCTGGCAGGGCGTGCGGCTGCGCCGGCTGTGGGCACCTCGGCACAAGCACCTGGAGGCGGTGGCCCACACCTTCCTCGGCGTGCTGCACGCGGGTCTGGTCCAGCGGCCGGACGTGCTGCACCTGCAGGCCATCGGCCCGGCACTGTGGACGCCGCTGGCCCGGTTGCTGGGCCTGCGCGTGGTGGTGACGCACCACGGTGCCGATTACGAGCGGCAGAAGTGGGGCCCCCTGGCCCGCTGGGTGCTCAAACTGGGCGAAGCCAGTGCGGCGCGGTGGGCGCATGAACTGGTGGTCATCTCGCAGGCCATCCAGCGCGATGTGCAGGCCCGCCACCAGCGGCAGGGCTGTTGCATCCCCAATGGCCTGACCGTACCTGCCGCCCCCGCAGACCCCGGCGTGCTGGCGGACTTCGGCCTGCAGGCGCAGCGCTACGTACTGCTGGTCAGCCGCCTGGTGCCGGAAAAACGCCACCTCGACCTGATCCAGGCCTTCGAAGCGGCCCAGGCCCAAGGTCTGCTGCAGGGCTGGCGCCTGGCCCTCGTGGGCGCGGCCGACCATGCCGATGCCTACGCAAGACAAGTGGCTGATGCTGCGGCCCGTGCACCTGGCGTGGTGATGACGGGCTTCCAGACGGGGGCGGCCCTCCAGGCCTTGCTGGCGCACGCGGGCCTGTTCGTGCTGCCCTCGTCCCATGAAGGCCTGCCCATCGCCCTGCTGGAGGCCCTGTCCTGGGGCCTGCCCTGCCTGGCCAGCGACATCCCGCCGCACCGGGAACTGGGACTGCCCGAGGACAGCCTCTTTCCCCTGGGTGACGTGGCCGCGCTGTCTGCGCGCCTGGCGCACCTGGCCGACCGCGTGGAACACCACGAGGGGCCGGCCGACCGCCTGGAACGCATGCAGCAGGCCGCCCGGCGATTCGACTGGGACGACAGCGCCCGGCAGACCAAGGCGGTGTACGAGCGGGTGGCGGGGCTGGGGAGCAGCCGATAGGGTGACGGAGAGGGGCGGGCGGAACGGCTCGTCGAACCTGGCCGAAGGGTCCCCCGGCGGGGTCCGCCAAGTCCCCGGTCTGTGGCGTGCCTGCGGGTCGGTCCACCGAACAGCGCCTGCCCAACCCTGCGCTGCAGGGCGGGGCCGCAGGGTAGGGGCGGCGTCCTGGACCTTTCTATACTGGTTCACGCCTCTCAACGCATGTTCGGCTTACCCGATGAACCCACCCACGGCTCTACCGCCCGCGCAGCGCTCGGGGCGCGCCTTTGGCTGGCAAACGGACCTGCGCGGCGGCCTTGAGGCTGCCGTTCAGACCTTCCCCAACTCCATCGGGCCGCTGCTGGTCTTTGCGGCCGTGCTGGGTCCCGCCGGGGTGCTGCCAGGCCTCTGGGCGGCACTCATTACCGCCTCGGTCGTGCGACTGGCCGCAGTGGTGCTCAGGGGCAGCCGCTCCCTCATTTCCTGCTCCCGCACGGCCTCGCTTGCTGTGTTCACCATCCTGGTGCTGCAACTGGCCAGGGCTGCCACAGGACCCGCCGGGATCGATGCCGCCGCCTTGCAACTCGGGCTGCTGGCTGCGGGCCTGCTGTTCCTTTTCGCCTCCGCCCTGGTCGTGGCGGCAGGCCTGCTGCGGTGGGGCCTGGTGTTCAAGATGATCCCCACACCCGTGCTTTCCGGCATCGGTATCGGCACGGCCTTGCTGTTGCTGTGGCAGGCCTGCCTCCAGTTCGGCGCGGGCTGGCCCCATGCGGCGGTCGCCCTTGCCATGTTCGTCGTCTTCGTGGCATGGCCGTTGTGGACGTCACGTCCGCGAGTACTGCACTTCCTGGGGACGGCGGTGGTGGCCCCCCTCGTGGGCCTGGCGCTGATGTCGGCGCTGTTGCCCCTGCCTCCGGCCCAACCGACGGCAGGGCTCGCAGCACAGGTGCACTGGATCCCTTTGGCCCAGTTGGATCGCATCCTGGGACCGGAATTGCCGCGTTTGCTGCTCATCGGCCTGCCCGGGGCCCTGACGCTGGCGCTGGTCATGGTGCTGGAGACCTTCTACGCCGTCAGCTTGATGGAGTCGCGCTACGGCGCCAAGGTCGACGCAAACCGTGAACTGGTCGCCCTGGGCGGGGCCAACCTCCTCAGCGCTGCCTTGGGTGGCGTGCCAAGCACGGGCACTGCCGTCGGCAGTTCAGCGAACTGGGAAGCCGGGGGACGCGGCACGGTGGCAGTGGTGACCTGCCTGGCGCTGGCCACTTTGGCCTTGCTGCTGCTGTCGCCGTGGCTGATGGCCCTGCCTGCAGGGCTGATGGCAGGATTCCTGCTGATGGATGCCGCGATGACCGCAGATCGGCGGTGGCTGCGCCAGGCGCTGGACAAACTGAGGCAGCCCCGGCAGGCCCGGCTCGATCAGGCGTTCTGGCTCAGCGCACTCATCGCTGCCGTGGCGTTCACCGGCGGCCTGACCTGGGCCGCCTTCCTCGGCATCTGCCTGTGCACACTCATCGTGCTGCGCCGCCTGGCTCACCGCTCCACCGCCCGATGGGAGGGCTTGCGACACCATCGGTCCAGACGGATACGTAGTGCGGCCGAACAGCACCTGCTGGACGAGAACCGAGATGAAGTGGCAGTGCTGCGGCTCAACGGGCACCTCTTCTTCGGCAACAGCGTGCGACTGCGCCAGTTGGCAGACGAAGCGCACCCTCAGGCCAAGTCCGCCATCATCGACGTCAGCAACGTCCAGGATGTCGACACCAGCGGCTGCGAGGCCGTGCAGGGCCTTGTGTCGGAGTTGCGTCGCCAAGGCATGACGGTCGTGCTGTGCGGGCTGCAGAGCTGCCGTGCCCAGGAACTGCGACGGGGTCTGGAGGCACTGCCTCGCCGGACCGGCCTGGCGCAGGAACCCGATCTGGACCGGGCGCTGGAGCGCTGCGAGAACATGCTGCTTCAGGCCGGGGGAGCGCCACCCTCGCCTGAATCGACACCGCTGCTGCACAACAGTCTCCTGCTGGGCCTGAGTCAAGAGCAGGCATCGGTCGTGCTGGCACATGGCCGGGTACGCGAGGTCGAACAGGCGCAAGCCCTGTTCCAACGTCAAGAGCCGGCGGACGATGTCTGGCTGATCGAACGCGGCAGCGTCAGTGTGCTGACCCAGCACCAGCCCGGCAGCCCGCGTCTGGCCACCTTCGGCCCCGGGCACTTCGTCGGTGAAATGGCCTTCCTGGACGGACGCCCTCGCTCCGCGACGGCGATTGCCGATACGCCCGTACGGGCCTTGCAATTGGACGCGCAAGCCTTCGCGCACCTGCGGTCCACACACCCGGAGGCCGCACTGGAGCTGGCACTGAACATCGCCCGAGAACTGTCATCACGGGTGCGTGCAGCCAACCTGCAACTGCATGCAGGTGAGGAAGACTGAGCGCGCCAGAGGCACGCTGCATTCCGGCGGCGTTGAAACGCTTCGGGGCTGCCGCTACGATACGGACGAGAGAACCCAATCGCGGTGATTTGCACCGCATCTGCGCAGGGAAACCGTCCAATGAGCGTGTCACAGATTCGTTACCTGAATGTCGTCGAGCTGGGCCGTGGGGCCCTGCTGAAGCTCGCTGCCGCCTGCCAGGAGCATGGCATCCGACGGCCTCTCATCGTCACGGACAAGGGCGTGCGCGCAGCCGGTCTGGTGGACCGGGCGCTGGCGCAGCTCGCTGGGCTGGAGCACGTGGCCGTGTACGACGGCACCCCGTCCAACCCCACCGAGGCCGCTGCACGCGAAGCCTGCGCGCTGGCCCGTCAGGAAGGGTGCGACGGACTGGTTGCAGTGGGGGGCGGTTCGCCCATCGACTGCGCCAAGGCCGTGGCCATCCTGGTCACCCATGACGGGCCGCTGGCTCGCTACGCCACCATCGAAGGCGGCTCAGGGCTGATCACTCCTCGCGTCTGGCCGCTGATCGCCGTGCCCACCACAGCCGGCACGGGCAGCGAGGTGGCGCGCGGTGCCATCGTGATCGTGCAGGACGGGCGCAAGCTGGGCTTTCACGCCTGGCACCTGATGCCCAAGGTCGCGGTGCTGGATCCGGAGATGACGCTGGGACTGCCGCCGCTGCTGACAGCCGCCACCGGCATGGACGCCATCGCCCATTGCATGGAGTCGTACATGGCGTCGGCCTTCAACCCGCCGGCCGACGGCATCGTGCTGGACGGCCTGGAGCGGGGCTGGGCCCACATCGAGCAGGCCACCCGCCACGGCCAGGACGTGGAGGCCCGCACGCAGATGCTCAGCGCCTCGATGCAGGGCGCCTTGGGTTTTCAGAAAGGCCTGGGGTGCGTGCATTCGCTCAGCCACAGCCTGGGCGGCGTCGACCCGCGCTTGCACCACGGCACCCTGAACGCCATGTTCCTGCCCGCGGTGATCGACTTCAACGCGCAAGCCGAATCGGTGGTGCGCGACCGGCGCCTGCAGCGCATGGCCGGTGCGATGGGGCTGGGCGCGCAGGGCGGGGCCGATGCGGCCGGCAAGGCGTTGGGCGAGGCCATCAGGGCCATGTGCCAGCGCCTCGGTCTGCCCAACGGTCTGGCGGCCATGGGCGTGGAGCGCTCGTGCTTCGAACGGGTGATCGACGGCGCCCTGGCCGACCACTGCCACAAGCTCAACCCCCGACTGGCTTCGCGCGAGGACTACCGGCGCATGCTCGAAACCTCGATGTAGAGCCCAGGCCTGCGCGTACGCCGCCCATGGCGTGATCACCACGGCGGTGATCCCCCCTGCGCTGGGCGAGACGGTTTCACGCCAGGGCGCTGAACTGCCGTTCGAACCCTTGCACCATGCCCGCGAGGTCGAAGCGCTCGCGCACCTCGGCTGCCGCACGCAGGCCCATGGCCGCACGCGCGTTCGGCTCCAGCCACCGGGCCAGGGCCCCGGCCATGGCCTGCACGTCCCCCACCGGCACCAGCCAGCCGTTGTGGCCATGGCGCACCTGTTCCCGCGCCCCGCCCACGTCCGTCATCAGCAGGGGCTTGCCCAGCGCCATGGCTTCCAGCGCGGCGAGCGAGAAGGTCTCGGTGGTGGAGGTGATGGCCATGGCGTCGCAGGCGGCCACCAGCGGCCGCACGTCCTGCACAAACCCGCTGATGCGCACGCGTTCGCGCAGGCCCAGGGCATCGATGTCACGTTCCAGCGCGGCCCGCAGCGGGCCGTCGCCGATGAGCCAGCCGCACACCCGCTGGCCCCTGGCCGCCAGCAGCGCCAGCAGCGCCAGCGCTTGCAGGAAGTCGTAATGCGCCTTCTCCGGCCGCATCACCCCGCACAGGCCCACCACCAGATCGGTCTCGCCGAACCCCTGCTGGGCACGCAGCCGGCGCTTGTCTTCGGGGCTTGAGGTGTCGCTGAATCGGGCGGTGTCGATGCCGTTGTGGATGACCACGTCCTGGCGGGCCCGCAGGCCGTGCACATGCCAATGGTCAGCCTGGGCCTGGCAGACGAACACCAGCAGGTCCGCACGGCGCACCAGGTGGCGGTACAGCACCATGTGGCGGGCTTCCTTGCGCGACTCGGGCAACGTGCTGTGGAACACCTCCACCAGCCGCACCTGCGGGCCCCGGCGCGAGAGCGCGCGCGCCAGCCAGCCGTACAGCAGGGCGTACATGTTGGTGCAGACCAGCACGTCGGTGCGCTGCGCATCCAGCTGGCGGGCCAGGCGCCGGACGGCACCCCAGGACAGCCCCTGCGCCACCTCCAGGCAGGCCAGGCCATCGGCAAGACGGTGCGGTGCGATCTGCGGCAGCAAGGCCTCGTCACGCTTCAGGGCGGTGAGCGCCAGACGGTGACGCGTGGCGTCCAGCCCGTTGACCAGCGACACCACATGCTTCTCCGCGCCCCCCACGCACAGCGAATTCACGAGGAACAGCACGCGAAGCGTCATCGCGTAGCGGATCGGGCGGGGGAACGGACTGGGGAACGGGCGGGGGCCGCGGCCTGCCCCCAATAAGCGAACAGCATCCCCAGGCACAACCACCAGGGCGCCTGGGCCGGGTTGGGCATGTAGAAGGCCGTGGTCGCCGCCATGGCCAGACCCCCCCACAGCGACCAGCGTGCACCCCTGAAGAAGCTGCGCAGCGCCGGGCTCAAGGCCTCGTCGCCCGCCAGCCGGCGCAGCCGGCGCAGGTACTGCGCGTGCAGCAGCACCAGGGCCGTCAGACCCAGCAGCCCCAGGTCCATCAAGACCTCCAGGTAGATGTTGTGCGGGTGGTTGGCCTTGTAGCGGCCGGCCGCCACGGCCGAGGACCACTGCGTGGAACCCAGGCCGCGACCGATCCAGGGGCTGTCCAGCACTTCGGGGGCCAGCAGCATCCACCCGTTCACCCGGCCGGCGGTGAGGTCGTCGCGTTCCACGCGCTGCGTGTCGGCCAGGGCCCCGGCACGCAGGCCGGTGGCAAAGCGCTCCTGCAGTTCCTCGGGCGATGCCAGCAGCGCCAGCCCGGCCAGCGCCGCGCTCACCAGCAGCGTCTTCACGCGGCGCTCGTGCCACAGAAAGCCGACGAACGCGATCAGCGCCGCCAGCAGTCCCCCGCGCGAGAAGGTCAGCAGCAGCGCCGGGACCACCAGGGCCAGGGTGCACAGCGCCAGCACGCGCCAGCGCCCGCGACCCGCGCCCCCAGCCACGAAGAGCAAGGGCCCGATCAACAGGGCCAGCAGCAGCCCGAACTCGTTGGCGTGCATGCCGCGCGGGGCCATGAACTCGCGGTCGCGCGCCAGTTCGGCCAGGCTGCCGGGATACTGAGCCACGGTCCAGAACACCGCCAGCGCCGGCGCCATGGCAGACAAGGCGAGCACGGCGATGAAGCGCTCCGGGTGGCGGCTGTCCCTCACGGCGTTGGCCAGCAGGAAGGCGAAGGAGAAGAAGTACAGCAGCGGCTTGACGAAACGGTCCACCAGATACGTGGGCGGATGGAACTCGCGAACGGCGTCCACCACCGCCGGGTAGTTGCGCACCCCCTCGCCAATGTGCGGCCAGGCCACCACCATGCCGACGGCCGCCGGCAGGGCGAAGCACAGCCACAGCGGCGCAGGCAAGGCCACCACACGATGCGAGGTCTGCACCGGCCCCGGCGGGCCCAGCCGCCAGCGCCGGGCCGCAAAGCCCATCCAGCTGGCCAGCACCAGGTAGTTGGCAGGGTTCAGACCTTGCACCGACGGCAGCATCGGCAGCACTGGCAGCACCAGCGCCAGCAGCACCACCCCCACACGGTAGTCGTTCAGGATGAAGGGCAGCGGCGCCAGCACGGCCAGGCCCAGCAACACCAGCGCTGGCGGGGCCAACCCGAGCGCCGCTCCCACCCCAAGCGCCACGGCGGCCATCAGCAGACCCCAGGTCAGGGCCTGCCTGCGGCTGCTGGTCTCTTGCATGCTGATCATGCCGCACCCGCCTTTCCGGGCTCGGGGGGCCTGTCGATAGCAGGCGCCGCCCTCTGCGGCGTGGTGCGCCACAGCACGTCACGCAGCGCCCAGGCGGCCAGCAACCCTTGCAAGGTGGCTGCGGCCACATAGCCCCACTGCGCCCCCGCCGTGCCCAGCGCCGGCACCAGTTGCCACGACATCCCGCAGAACACGAGCGCGTAGGCACACAGCACGGTGATGAACCAGCGCGTGCGCAGGGTGCCCACCAGGGCCATGGACAGGATCCACGCGGCCGTCTTCAGCACGTCGCCCAGCAGTTGCAGGGGCAGCAGGTCCACGACCGCGTCGAACCCGCTGCTGAAAACCAGATGCACGGCGGGCCGGCGGCCCAGCCACAAGGCGGCGGCCAGCAAGGCGGACACCGCACAGGCGCCGGCCAGGTTGCGCAGCACGTGCCGGCGCAGGCCCTCGGGGTCGTGCGCGCGCTCGCCCATGCCGGGCATGAAGTGCAGAGAGACCGAGGCCACCACCAGCGCCTGGCAGGCTTCGGACAGCCGCCAGCTGGCCTGCCACAGGCCCGCGGCCTCCAAGCCCAGGCGGCTGGCCAGCAGGTCACGAACAAGAATGAGCGTCAAGGCGGGCAACACGCCGTTGACCAGCAGCATCGGAAAGAAGCCCAGCACGCGGCGTGCGATCTCGCGGTCGAACCGGCCCTGCATGTCGCGCCACTGCAGCACGCCGGGCCGCCAGGCCACCAGGGCGATGCTCAAGGCCAGGCCCGCCCCGTAGACCGACAGCGAGGCCCACAGGGCGCCTTCCAGGCCCCACCACCAGGCGCAGGGCGCGAAGATCAGCAGGCCCAGCAGCGCCGAGGCGATGGAAGCGCGCCCGATGAGGCCCACCTCCTTGGCCACGCCCAGCGCACCGAAGAGCAGATCGTTGAAGAGGGCCGCGGCCACCGCCAGGCCCGCCACGGCGATGAGCGGCGCCAGCCCTCGGTCATGCAGCAGGGCCTGCGCGATCCAGGGCGAGGCCACCGCCACCACCAGGGCCCAGCATCCCACCAGCACCGACCCCATGCGCAGCACGGTGGCATAGACCTGCGCGCGCCGCGCCTGGTCGGCCCCCTGTTCGGCTCCCAGCCGCACGGCCCCAGTCACCAGTCCCTGGCCCAGCATGCTCTGGCACAGGCCGATGAAGCCCGTCAACTGCGCCACCAGCACCAGCCCGCCCGGGCCCAGGGCCACTGCCGTGACCTTGATGCTCAGGAAGCTGGTGAGCAGGCGCACGCCGGCCATGGCGCTGCCCCATCCCAAGGACCGCAGGATCATGTCCGCTCCCTCAGACGCGCGGGCACCGCGACCGTCGTGCGCCTGCCGTGCAACACCTGATCGAAGACCTCCAGGTAGCGCGCCACGGCCACGTCCATGGTGTGGTGGTCCTGGAAGTGACGGCGGCACGCCTGGCTCGCAGCGCTCCAGGCCGCCCGGTCGCGCGTCAGCCGGTCCAGGCGCAGCGCCATGTGGTCCAGGTCGTCGCAGGCCAGCGTGCCACTGACACCGGGAGCAGACTCCGGCCGCACGAAAGACAGGGTGGGAATGCCGCGCAGCCAGGCCTGCATGAAGGTGTTGGGCAGGCCCTCGTAGTCCGAGGTGTTCAGGCACACGCTGGCCTCGTCGAAGGCCAGGCCCACGTCCCGGAAGGGCACATGCCCGGTCATGGTCAGGTTGGACAGGCCTCGCGCCTGGTGTGCGATGCCATCGAAGTAGGCCTGCGCCCCACGGTCCACACCAGGGCCCCCCACCATCAGGAAGCGCAGATGGCGCAGCCGCCGGGCCAAGGCCAGTACATGGTCGGGCCGCTTCAGGGGCTTGACCGTGGCCGCCCACAGCACGTTGCCGTCGAAGGCTCCCGGCTGGGCCTGCGGCTCTTCGTAGCCGTTCTGGATGAGGTGGCCGTCGCGGTGGAAGTGGCGCTTGAGCAGTTCCAGCTGGGCCACGTTCTGCACCACCACCGCCTGGGCCGCGCGCAAGCCCCAGCGGTACATCAGCGTGTGCTGCGCCGGCATGCCGGGCAGCGGACCCATGACGAAGTCCTTGTCGCTGGCACCGGCAAACACGAAGGGCTTTCCCGCCATGCGCGCGTAGACCGCGGCCGAGGCCACCTGCTCGCCGGCGGTCTGCATGAACACGATGTCCGGGTTGATGCGCCGCAGCAGGCTCACCAGGTCCGACATCCGGGGGTGAAAGAAGCGCAGGCCCGGCCAGCCGCGCTGGCCGCTGTCGGGAATCTTGTAGACCGTGATGCCGTCGCAATCCACCACGTCGGGCTGGCCGTGGTCCTTGGTCAGCCCCGAGATGCGGCAGCCGGCGCGCAGCAGGGCGCGCATCTGCACGCTCTGCTGCACTTCGGCGCCGCCCACGAAGGCAATGCCGCGATGCCCTGCCAGCACCGGGTAGATGTGAACGGCGATGAAGCAGACGTGTGGCAGATTCAAGCCCTGGCTCCCGTGATGGTGGTGTGCGGTGCGGCCGCGCTCGCAGGGCTGGTCTGAGGGGCCACCGCCTGCCAATGGGCGGCGAAGTCCCCCAGGGTCATGCCCCGAAAGTGCCCGGCCACCGAGCGGAAAAGCACCCGCAAGTCGCGGTACAGCGCTTCGATGGACGGCCCGTCGGGGAAGTTGGGGCTGCCCCCGGGCATGAGTTCCGACGAGTGCAGCACCATCTCCAGATGCGGCCAGCGCTCGGCCACGGCCTGCCGCACGATGCCCAGCATGGCCGGCAGGTTGCGGCCGTCCGGGTACAGCCAGTGGTGAGTGGGCTGCCAGGCCCAGCTCCAGCGCCGCACCAGCGGCACGGCGTAGGCCTGCGGCAGCCAGCGGTACAGCGACGAGGGCACCACCGTCATCGGCACCTCCAGCAGGCTGGAGCGCCCCGGGCGCTGCGGTTCGTTCAGGTCCACCACGTAGGGGCGCGTGGGGAAACCACGGTAGTCCACCACGGCGGCGTCAGGCCGCTTCTCTTCTTGGGTCGGCGCGCGCACCCAGCGCACGTCCGGCGTCACCGAGCAATCGACACGGATGCCGTGACGCACCAGGGATTGCGCGCAGGTGGCGTCCAGGGCCCAGCGTCCGCCCCGGTGGCTGACGATCTCGCATTCGAAGCGGTCGCGCAACAGCCGCGCCATGTAGCCGATCTTGGCGTCCACCACGTCGGCCGGGTACTCGGTCAGGAAGGGCTGCGCCGTCAGGTCGTCAGGTGTCAGGGGCTGCAGAGGTGGGCTGTTCCAGGCGTGCAGATGCATGCCGATCTCACCCGTGCCACGCCGCAGGACACCGCGGCCGAAGGCCAGGAACTCCGGGCAGCGGGCCATCTCGAAGTTGGTCAGCCAGGTGGGGCGCAAGCCGAAGGATTCGCACAGCCGCTGAAAGCGCTGCACATGGCGGGCGTTGCGGGTGGTGATGACGCGCGGACGCCCCCACAGATCGTCACCTTCGGTGTCGATGGTGACCAGGAAGGCGGGAGCGTGCGGGTCAGGCGCCACGGCGCGCAGTTCAACCACGCAAGGCCTCCAGGTAGGGGCGCAACACGGTGTCATCGCCGTAATGCGTGTCCATGAAGTGGCGGCAGCGCGCACTGGTGGCGTGCCATTCGTCGGAACTGCCGGCCAGCCGTTCCACGGCGGCCGCCATGTCCTCCAGCGAACGGGCCGCATGCCCCAGACCGAAGCGGCGGATCACACCGTCCGGGTCGAAGAAGGACACCGTGGGCACCCCTCGCCGCCAGGCCTGCAGGTACGAGTTGGGAAAGCCCTCGGAGTCGGAGGTGTTCACGAACACGCGTGCGCGCTCGAAGTAGTCGTTCACGTCGTGGTACGGCACCCGCCCGTGGAACTGCAGGTTGTCCAGGGCGGTGGCCTCCTGGCGGATGGTGTCGAACAGATCCTCATGCCCGTCCTGGGGGCCGCCGATCATGTGCAGTCCCATCTGGGGCAGCCGCTGCGCCAGGGCCAGCGCGAGATCGGGCCGCTTGAAGGGACGCAGGTTGTTGACCCACAGCACCGGGACGTCGCGACGGCTGAAATCCAGGTCGCGCGCCGCGGGCTCCACCAGCATGCCTGCCACGCGGCTTTCCAGCCCGTAGTTCGTCCGCAGCGCGCAGCGCTGCTGCTGGCTCTGCGCCAGCACGGCGTCGGCCCGCCGCAGGCCCCATTCGTAGAGCTTGCGGTCGCGCCAGAAGCGGATCAACAGCCGCTTGGGATCGCAGTCCAGGTCGTGGGCGATGCGGAACACCACGCGCCGGCCATGTCGGCGGGCAAAAGCGGCCACCACGCCCAGCTGCGAACTGGCGGTGCTGACGTAGTACACCTGCGCGTCGGCGCGCCCCAGTGCGCGCCACAGCCCGGTGATCCGCGGGTGGAGGAAGCGCAGCACGGGCAGGCCTTCGTCCAGGCCATGGGCGCGGTGCAGCCGCACGCCGTCGATCTCCAGGCCATCGGGCTGCCCGTAGTCCGCCACCACCATCGAAGCCTCGAAGCCGCGCCGGGCCAGGGCGCGCGCCAGCAGCGTGTGCTGCACCTGCTCGCCCCCGATGCCGTGGCGGTTGTGCGCACGCGAGATCACCGGCAGGTTGTCCAAACCCACGAAACACACCTTGGTCATGCCGCGGGCCTGACTCAACAGGTGTTCATGACCACGCCTGCCAGCCTTCCCGGGCCTTGCGACAGCCGGCTGGTCAAGGTTGCCAGCGATGCAAGCCGGCTGGCGTCGCGCCGCGCCACGACCAGCGCCGCGGAGCAGCGATCGGCCACGGCCAGGGCGTCGGCACCGTAGGCACAGGCCGGGGTATCCACCACGATCTGATCGAAGCGGCTGCTCAACTCGCCGATCAGGTCGCGGAACACCGGACCGTCCACCAGTTCCAGCGGGTTCGGCGGCAGGGGTCCGGCCGGCAGGACGTACAGCCCCGGCACGTCCTGGATGCGCGCGATGACCTCCATGCCGGACCGGCCGCTGAGCAGGCTGCTCAGGCCGTGCCCGTCGGCGATGCCGAAGATCTGGTGCTGGCGGGGCCCGCGCAAGTCCGCATCCACGAGCAAGGTGCGACGCCCGGCCTGAGACCAGGCCACCGCGAGGTTGGCGCTGAGGAAGGACTTGCCGTCCTGCGGCTGCGGGCTCACCACGGCGAGCGAGGCTGCGGGCTCGCCATCGCGGAACACCTGCCGCGACAACTCGCTGCGCAGGGCGCGCACCGCCTCGGCCTGGGCCGAGCGGGGCTGGTGCAGCATCACCTGTTCAGCCCAGTCTCGCCCAGGCGCCTTCGCGGCACAAGCGTAGCGGAACTGCGAGGCCAGGGCCAGGAAGACATCCTGCGTGGAAGCCAGGCCCAGAGCCACCGCGGCATCGCCAAAGCGCACACGGCGCAGACGCGCCACCGCGGCAATGCGCTCCACCTCTTGCGGCGTGAGCTGGCGCTGGCGTGCCAGGATCTCCCCCAGCCGTCCGTCGTGCCAGGAAGAACTCTGGCGCACGGCGGGAGGCGTGTCGATGATCTCCGGCCCACAAGACATGTCGCCGCGACCCACCGGCCCTTGAACCTCAGGCTCCAGGGTCGCCTGGGCGGCCTGCCCATCCCTCATTGAAGAGGTTCCTGCATCACGAAATCTCGCCATCAAGCTTCACTCCTTGGAGGACGTGGTCGGGGCGGGCAACTGGCCCATGCGCCAGGGCTGAACCAGGGCGGACTTGCTGGGCGCAAAGCCGCCGCGGTCCTTCGGACCGGGCAGGACCCCCAGCAGGGGCACGCCCAGCCATTGCGCCGTGGCCCCCGGCAGGCGAGCCCGGGCATCCACCCGTTCCACCAGGGCCACCGTTCCCAAGGCCAGCACCAGGCCCAGACCCAGGGCCAGACCTGCGCGCAGCATCCAACTGGGTGAAGACGCCGTCAGCGGCACGGGGGCGGCCGACAGCAGGTGGGCCTGCCCCTGCGTGGCCTGGCTCTCCAGGCTGGTCTGCTGCAACCGCCCCTGCAGGCCGTCGTAGGCGCGCTGGGCACTGTCCACGTCGCGCGCCAGCACCAGGGCTTCATCGCGCACCGCCTTCAGGTTCATCACCCGCTGGCGCTGGGCTTCCAGGGCCGCGCGCATGTCGCTCTCGCGTTGGCGGTTGATGGTGTTGGACACCGCCGCACCACCGGCCACGCGCCGGGTCTCGGCCTCCAGACGCGAGCGCAGCAGGTTGACCTGCCCGCGCGCCTCGAACACCTGCGGGTGGTTGTCACCCAGGCGATCGTTGAGCTCCTGCATCCGCGCCTCGGCACGGGTGAGATCGGCGCGCAAGCCCAGCAGGGCCGGATGGGAGAGCACCTCCTGCATGCGGTCTGCGGCCGCGCCCTGGGACTGCGCCTGACGGCTGCCCGACTCCGCCACCACGGCCTGCAGCAAGGTGAACTGCGAGGAAAGCTCGTTCAGACGCGCGGTCTCCACATCAACCCGCTCATCGCCCACCACCACGCCCCGTGCACGCTGGAAGGTGGACAGCCGGGCCTGCGCCTGCTCCAGTTGAAGGCGGGCCTCGCGCACCCTGCCCTCGAAGAAGCCCGAGTAGCGGCGGGCCTGATCGGCACGCAGGCCGACACTGGTGTCCAGGTAGGCCTGTGCGAAGGCATTGGCCAGCGCAGCGGCCTGCTCCGCCGAAGACCAGCGCACGGTGATGGACAACACGTCGGAATCCCGCGCCGGCTTGACCTCCATGGCCGCGAGCACCTGCGCCACCAGCCAGGCCTGCAGTGCACTGGGCCATCCGGACGCCCGGTCGGACTCGCTGGGGCCGGTTTTGGCAGGGGCCGCGCCAGCCTGGCTGTCCTCCCAGGCCCGTCGCAGGGCCGGGTCTGCGGTCAGCGACAAGCGACGCACCACCTCTGCAGCCACGCGCTCGCTGCGGATGATGTCCATCTGCGTGGACAAGGCGGTCATGACCGGCGGTTGCCAGCCGGTGGACACCGACAGGGGATCGGGCCGACCCTGGTCCACGATCAACTTGGCCGTGGCCACGTAGCTGCGCTGCAGCAGCAGGCTGGCGCCAAGGGCCGCCGCCACCGTCAGCAGCAGCACCCCCAGGGCCAGGCCCGCGCGGGCGCGCAAGGTCGCCAGGAAGGAAGCAATGTCCATCATCGTCAGGCTCCCCGAAGTGTCAGAACAGGCTCTCGCGCACGTGCACCACATCACCCTCGCGGACGGTGTCGTCCATCGCGGGCTGCACCACCAGCAGGCGTCCGTCGGGCCCGCGGCGGTGCACACGGATGCCCTTCTCGGTGCCGCGCGGCGTCAGACCGCCGCCCGTGGCCAGCACCTGCATCAGGGTCATGCCACGCTCCAGACGCAACGGGCCGGGGCGCTGCACCTCGCCATAGATGTAGACCTGCGGCTGCCGGTCGACCCACACGGTGTCGCCATGCAGGATGTCCACGTCACGCCCCTGCCCACCGGGGATGAACAGGGCGGGCAGGTCCACCTCGGCGCGCCAGGGCTGCCCCTGCCGGATGCCGGTGACCACGGCAACGTCGGCGGCACCGGCGGCGGTGCCCCCGGCCATGGCCAGCAGGTCGGTCAGGCGCAGTCCGGTGGCCTCCAGGGGGAACCGACCGGGGCGGTTGACCAGCCCCAGCACGCTGGCCTGGTGGCCGCGCACCTGCACCACCGACACATTGACCTGAGGCTGCCGCACGAACTGCCCCTCGCGAAGACCACGCGCGATCAACTGCTCGGCTGCACCCACCGTGAGACCGCCCAGACGCACCGGGCCGAGAAGGGGGAAGTTCAGCACCCCCGCCTCGCTCAGGCGGGACTCCAGCGACAGGTCCGGGTTCTGGTAGACGGCCACGCGCAGGACATCGCCGGCACCCAGCCGGTACTCCTCGGGCGCACGGGCGTCCGCCAAGGCGCGCGGCCCCGTGGCGGCCGGGTCGGGCGGCGAGGGGTCTTTCAAGGCCTGGGCGGCGGCCGGACCCGCCCAAGCCATGACGGCCGCTGCGGCCAGCGCAGCCAGCGTCCCGCGGGACTGCGGGACGAGGGAGAGGTTCAAGGGAAGGTTCAGCACGTCCAGACATCTCCTGAAAACAACGTCTTCATTGCGCCACGGGCCCAGCCGTTCGACGCTGCGCATGCTCAACTGGGTGTGGAAGCTGAGGCCGACGCGCTCGCGGGTGGCGCGAACCGGGCGCGGACGCGACGCCAGGCCTGCTCCAGCCGCAACCCCAGGCTGGGGCGGTGAAGCGTGAAGGTCGCCATGGCGTAGGTCTGGTGGGACAGCTGCTGCTTGTAGCGAGCCTCCCCCGCCAGGAAGTCATAGCCGTCCAGGCCGGCGTCCAGCGCTTGCTGCACGGCCAGGGCATGCGTCACCAAGCCAGGGTGGTGGTTGCGCTCGGTCAGGGCGAAGTGGAATCCGCTCTGGTAGGCCAGCATCTGGCCACTCTCGACGAAGTTGTAGAGGTAGCCCACCTCCTCGCGGCCGGCCGTGACACGCAGCAATTGCACCTGCCCCGCCGGCCATGCAGCGGCCAGCAGGCGCTGGTGAAAGCGCTCGAACATCGGGTTGGCAAAAGCCCCCGGCTGGCCTCGCGCTGACCATCCCAACTGGTGAAAATGCTTGAGCCGGTCCAGGAACTGCAGTGCCTGCGGCAGGTCTGCGGCGGCGCTGATCAGCACCTCGCCCAAGCCCTGGTACAGGCGCAGGCTGCGCCGCACCGCAGCGCGGGTCTGGGCCCCCAGGGTGTCCAGGAAGGCCTGGCCTGAGGCCCGCACGGACGCCAGGTCCACGCGGTAGGCCGGCTCGCTGATTTCACGCACGCAGGCCACGGGCGGTGGGGCGTCACGCCAACGTTCATGGCCCGCCGAAACGCCGGGCAGACACACCTGATCCACCGACGGCACCAGCGCCCACAACTGCGAGCTCACGGCAGCCAGCACCTGCGCTTCCAGGCCGCGGCGAACCAGCCAACCGTTGTGCTCCACGGTGATGTCATCCCACTGGCGCTGTCCTGTGGCGTGCAGGTGCAGGGCGTGGGAAGGCCACCAGCGCAAGCGTCGGGCCCGATGCGGAACCAGCACGGCCAGGCCCACCAGCTCCGCCCCCAGTTGCACACGCACCAGGGCCGGCTGGTGGGCGGGGTCCAGGTGTTCCAGCCAGCATCCGATCCAGGTCCAGCCGGTGAAGAAGTTCGGCGCTGCCCGGGCCTGCAATGCGCGCCACTGCGGTGCCAGCGCCTGGGGTGGGGGACAGGCGGTCAGCGAGACCTGCAAGGGCGGGCTGTCACGCAGGTCGGCTGGTCGGTTCACGTCACCAGTGCCTGCGAGCGAAGGGACATGGGCGCGGGCCCCTTCAGGAAGATGGTGCCGTAGCGACGCAAGGGCGCAAGCCGAAACGGCAACCAGGGCTCGGCGCCGTAGTGGAACTGCCACCACCGGGCCGGGATGTGCCGGCGGCTCTCCTCGTAGATCTCCCGGCTGCGCCAGGCCAGCGGCTGAAGTTCCTGGGCGCGCGTCAGCGAGACCCGCAGGTCCTGGTCCATGCCCTCGATGAACAGGGCGGCTGTGGGCGCCAGCGTGCGCACCACGTTGTCGAAGGCGCGGCGGGCCAGGGGCGGAGGCAGATGGAACAGCACGTTCTGCGCCACCACCACGTCGGCCTCACCGTAGCGTCCCCGGAGATCGTCTCGAACGATGTCGGCGCAACTGAAGTTCACCCTGCGTCGCGTACGCTCGTTGACGACATAGGCATCACCGTCACGGTCGAAGGTCTGCGCGACCAGCCAGGCCGGTACCTCACGACCCTGCGTCAGTTCGGACCAGGTGTAGCGGCCCTGGCGCGCCTGGCTGACCAACTCAGGGCTCAGGTCGGAAGCCTCGATCACCACCTCCAGGTCCGGCCTGCGCAGTGCGAGCCACGCCGACCATGTGTAGGCCTCCACGCCGTTGGAGCAGGCATAGAGCAGCACCCGCAGAGGCCGGCCCTGCGCACCGCCCAGCACCCTCGCGCTGCTCAGATGGTCCAGCACCGGGCCGGTCAAGGCAGCCAGCTGGGTGGGCGCGCGGTGAAAGCAGGTGTAGGCATGGGTGTCGCTGCGCTGTGAACGGCGCCGCAGGCGGCTGTGCAGCCAAGGCCCCAGGGTGTGGGACACCAAGCCCACCCAGGCGCCCTGCGCCTGACGCTGGAGCAGCGCCCACGCACGATCAACGACGCCGGAAGGTCCCTCCAGGCGGCGCACCCCGCTGTGCCGCAAGGCAGGGGACAGCCAGGCGACGAAGCGCTTGCGGGATCCCACCAGCGCCACGGACCCGATCCTGCGGTAGCCGCTGCGGCCTTGGCCCTGGCGGGAAGCGAAGTTGGTCGCCTTGACATAGCCCAGCATGCGCCCCATGTGGGCCCATGCCGGCTGGGCCCATACCGCTTGGTGGCGATACGACTGCAAGCCGGCTCCACGGAAGTCCGGATGGGTGAAACCGGCGAAGTTGTACAAGGCCCCCGCAGGCAGTTGCAAGCGCAGGCCGGGCATGATTTCAGGGCGTCCGCCGGTGTGCACCCAGGTGTAGCCCGCGATGCAGCCGTCGATCCGGCTCAGCAAGCAGGTGTCGCCCGCGTGCAGCAGCGCCAGCTTGGTGTCGTCGATGCCCCAGCCCCCTTCGCGCTGCAGGCGGCGCAGTGTGGGTTCATCGGCCACGAGCGTGTCCAGACCGCTGCCGCGCGCCCCGCATGCCGGCAAGGCCTTAGGCGCCGGGGCCTGTGCCGGATTCGCTGCCGGGCGCTGCAGTTCGATGATGTGCAGGCGCTCGAAATACATCAGCCCGTTGAGCAGTTGCTCCAGGGCCACCTGGCAGGCTGCCCACGGGCCGTGACGGCGCCAAGTCTCGACCGTCGTTCTCAGGCTGTAGCGTGGATGCACAGGACCCCTTCGGCAGAAGCCACTTCGCGCCCGTCCTCGGCCGTCAGCCAGCCTTGGTAGAGCAAGGGAACCGAGGCCGAAGCCCGGTCTGCGGACTGGAAGGTCCGGTCAAGCCGCTCGCGCACCACCCCGTGGCAGCACAGCGCCTCGTTCGGCACAGCCGAACTCGTCACACGCCAGGACAAGCGAGCAAGGTGGCCGGCCGGCCCCAGCCAGGCGCCTGCGTGACGGGCGAAGCCGTTGCCGATCAGTGAGCGCTGCAACACGACATCGCGGTGACCCTCGGACCGGGCGGCATCCGCGTTGTAGTGGATCAGGTGGCGGTTCCAGGTGACCGCGCTGAACATGAAGACCTGCATCGCGGTGGGCCGAAACCGCAGTTCGGGCAGCACCACCGGCAGCTCGAAGGGAAGATCGAAAGCGGGCGTGCCCCTCATGCCGGCCTGCGCAGGTAAGTCGCGAGTTCGCGGGCCACCTCGGCCCCATCGGCGTCGGTGAAGGTGGTCTGCCGGGTCACCAGGTGCAGGGGCCCGTGCCGGCCCTGCCGGCTGTGCACCCCCAGCAAGGTGGAGCACACGCTGATGGTCTCGCCAGCCCGGGCGGCGCGGTGAATGGTGAACTCGCTGGCGCCCCCCATGCTGCGGGCGTTGGGCGGACCGCCCAGGATCTCTGCGGGTGCGCCGTCCGGGGGCAATTGCTCGGGCCCCACGTCCTGCCAGGCCATGACCTGGAAGAACAGCGGGGGCGCCGCGTCGCCGGGCGGCTCGCCGATGGCCTGCCTGAAGCGACGGATGTCGCGCTCGGTGACCTGAAAGGTCCACGAGGAGGTGGCACCCGCTGTGTCGGTGGTGCCAGGGACCGCAGTTGCGCCAGGCTGCATGTGGGGAAAGTCCGTGAGTCAGACTCGCCATTGCGCCATGCCGCCCTCCGGGCCAAGCTGCGCAAACGCAGCGACTCGCAAGTCAAGGCGCCATCGGGTTCAGACTGCGCCCTCCCACCTGCTCGGGTGGGGCCGGGAGTCCGCTCGGGCCAGGCGGTGAGTCCGCACGGGCCGAGCCGGGAATCCGAACGGGCCGAGCCCGTGGGCCCTTCGGGCTGAGCCTGTCGAAGCCCCGGTCAGGACCGCCCGGCAGGCCTCAGCAGCGAATACCCACGTGCAGCGCCACCAGACCGCCCGTCAGGTTGTGCACGTCCACGTGGCCGAAGCCGGCATCCTTCATCATGGCCTTGAGGGTCGCCTGGTCCGGGTGCATGCGGATGGACTCGGCCAGGTAGCGGTAGCTGTCTGCATCACCCGCCACCCACTGCCCGATGCGCGGCAGCACCTTGAAGGAGTACCAGTCGTAGGCGCCCTGCAAAGCGGGCGCCACCTTGCTGAATTCCAGCACCAGCAACCGGCCGCCCGGGCGCAGCACCCGGCACATCTCCTTGAGCGCGGCGTCCTTGTGCGTCATGTTGCGCAGCCCGAAGGAGACGCTGACGAGGTCGAATGTCTCGTCACGGAAAGGCAGGTGCTCGGCATCGCAGGCCGTGGAGGGCAGCAAAAGGCCCTCGTCCACCAGCCGGTCGCGGCCCTCGCGCAGCATGGCCTCATTGATGTCGGTGTGCACCACCACGCCACGCTCACCGGCGCGGCGGGCGAAGGCCCGCGTGAGGTCCCCCGTGCCGGCGGCGATGTCCAGCACCTTCTGGCCTTCGCGCACATCCGCCACCGCCACCGTGTAGGCCTTCCAGGCCCGGTGCAACCCGGCCGACATGAGGTCGTTCATCAGGTCGTAGCTCTGGGCCACGGAGTCGAACACGCCGCGCACGCGCGCGGCCTTCTCGGCCTCGTCGACCGTCTGGAAACCGAAGTGGGTGCGTGCCATGGGGGGATTGTCGCGCGAGCGGCACACCCCCTCCGGGGGCCCTCCAGACGGGCCAGACCGGCCGCACCGGCCGCACCGGCCTGTCGGGTCCCCGATGATTCTGAAGCTGCGATCAGGGGCGCACGGCGATCTCGTTCTTCACGGCCTTCACGCCGCTGACGCCGCGTGCGATGTCTCCAGCCATCGTTCTTTCAGTGGCGTTCTTGGCAAACCCGGACAACATCACCGTGCCATTCAGGGTCTCGACGCTGATTGCTGCAGCGTCCACCTGCGGGTTCTCCACAAAGCGGGCCTTGATCCGCGCCGTGATCGTCGAATCGTCGACATAGGCGCCAATGGTCTCCTGTCCGCGCGTAACGGCGCAGCCTGTCATGGTGACCAATGCCAGTGCCGTGACGGTCGCGGCGAGAAGGGTGCGCATGCTCATGGTGAATCTCCTGTGAGGTTGACAAACGGCTGTCCATCTATCGACCGAGAGCCTTCCGACAGCGCCGATCAAGGCATGGGCCGGCTGGAGGGTTCAGACCGATCGCTCTTTCAGCGTTCGTTCTTTGTAAGAGACGGCGACGCAAGGCCATTGCGTTCCGGCAACGCCCCGCTTGGCCTACGGCTTGAGTTGCTGCGCCACGACGCGCCCTGCGGAATCGATGAACACGCGATAGCGTTGGCCATCGCGGCAGATGGCGATGTGATCGTCATCCTTCAACGGCGTCGCGCTGATGACCTGGCCACAAGGCAGGCCCAGCAGCGCAAGGGCAGACGTCAGGTCCTTGCGAAGCGCCGCGTCATCGGCTGCGGCGGCGGACCCCGCCACAAGCCCGACCCACAAGGCGATGCTGGACAAACTCGGCACATGAAACTTGATCAGCATGGTTCGTCGGGTCCAAAGGGCCGCTGGCTACAGGGTGTTGAGCTTCGCCGGATCCGACAGGACAGCCCAGATGGACTCTCTTGACGAAGCGAGCGCGCCAGCCAGCGGAGGGTCAGCGTCCTGCAGCAGCGCAAGCGTTTTCATGATCAGCAGATCAAACGCCCGCCGCAGTTCGGCCAGCGAAGTCTTGATCCGACCGTCGTAGAACGCCTTGAACTGCTCCAGCAGATCGTCCATCTGGTTCTTGAGCGCCAACTTGCTGAAGGTGCCAATGGCCTTCGTCTGCCTCAGGCGGGCCTCCAGCGACTTGAGGTCCAGTGGCGGGGCTGCTGCGGGCTTCACCAAAGGGGGCGCAGGCGGCTGCGCCCGGGCTGGCGGCGGCACCACAGGGAGCGCAGCAGCGGGCTTGGCCACGGCGTGCGGCGTCGCCTTCTCAGGCTTGACGGGGTGTTGGTCTGCTGAACCTCTTGCGGCCGGCTTTGGCGCCGGGACGGCGTCCTCCATTGCGGCTGGACGGGGCGTCTGTGGCTGCCCCCTGCGTTCGATGGCGGCGCACCCCACCGTCAGGGCGACACAGGCTACCAAGATGGGCAGACCGCGAGACCGTTGCGCCATGGGCTCGACCTCCATCAACGGGGTGAAGTTCCGCGCTGCCCGGCGCCTGGGGCGGGACATCCGGCCGAAGCGAGCAGGCGCCTGAGCAAAGGGTCACTTCCTGGCGGCATCCCGCATATCGCTGGCGGCATCCTTCAGATCGCCGATCCCTTTCTGGATCTTGCCCTCGGCCTGCTTCTTCAAGCCCCTGGCTTGCTGCTTGTTGCTGCCCACCAGCTTGCCGGCCTCTTGCTGGATCTTGCCTGCCATGTCTTTCAGGGTGCCCTGCACCTGATCCTTGTTCATGCTCATGATCGACTCCTTCTTTCGTTCACTGATGGGGGAGACCGGGTGCCTTGGGCGGCCTCGGTCCGACCCCCTGCCGAGACTTCAACGATGCGGGTTGCTACAGCCTTCCCATCAACACCAGCACCAGCAGCACCACCAGGACGACGCCCACGATGCCGCTGGGGCCGTAACCCCACCCTCTGCTGTGCGGCCATGCGGGAATGACACCCACCAAAGCCAGGATCAGCAGGATCAACAGAATCGTTCCCAAGCTCATGTCGTGCTCCTTTGCGCTCAACGATTCATCGACAGGCCACCACTCACGTGCTCAGGGCCGTGCACAGGACATCCGCAACCCCCATCCCCACCTCGCCTACCCCCCGTGAGCCGCCTTGACCCGGCTTGACCCGGGGTGACCCCGCATGACCCGACATCGAGCATGCGCTGGGGACGATCCGCGCCTGATGAGGGCGATCAACTTGAGGCCTGACCGCTCATGGGCTGCGACCAGCCAAGGTGCTCCTTTCGGTGGCCCACATTCCATCGTCCGGGTCGCCAGGCGCGCTGGGACACGGCCTGGACAGCAGGCGGGCGTACTCCCCGCTGACCAAGGCGTAGCACTCGCAGGAGCGGTGCTCAAGACCAACGCGGTCGAGCACCACCATGGAGCCCCTGTGGCAGCGGATCAGCCCAGCGGCCCGCAGGTGGCCCACGATCAGCGTCACGCTCTCGCGGCGCAGACCCAGCAGGTGGGCCAGCATGTCATGCGTCAGCACGACCTCGTGGCTTGCCAACCGGTCAAGGCAGTGCAGCAGCCAGGCGCACACCTGCTGATCGGCGGTGTGATGTCGGGAGCAGACGGCGGTCTGCGCGATCTGCGTGATCAGCGCCTGGATGTATCGCAGCATCAACTGCCGCACCGACTCGAAGCGATTGAATTCCTCCAGGAGGGCCATCGCCGGCATCCGATAGCCCTGACCCGCGATCAACACCGAGCCGTCGCTGGTGGCGGCTTCCGATCCAAGCACCAGCGAGGTGCCGACCACGGCTTCATGACCGGCGATGGCGAAACCCACAGCCCCGCCAGCCTCGGTCATCCGAAGCAGGCAAACGATGGCGCTGGTGGGAAAGTAGGCGTGGAACTGGGGCTGGCCCGCTGCGTACAGGACCTCCCCTCGCCTAAGGTTCACGGGCTCCAAGTGAGGCTTCCAGCGTTGCCAGTCAGCGGCTTCCAGCGCTGCCAGCAGGTGATTGGCATGGGGATCGATGGCAGGGCTCATGGCTAGGCGGGCCAGGCCGTGAGGGCCTGCCAAATCCGCTTGTAGGACCTGGGATCGGCGCCGCGTTGAGGCGCCTCAAGCGCGAGCAAGCGTTGTGTTCGGCACCGCACGGTCGCCAGACGGCTGCGCGCGCACATTCCTCCTGGACATCAACCGAGGAAGGAAGCTCAGGAACAAGTTGCCAGCCGGCGCGATGGCGCTGGCGTGCCGTGACTGCTTGAGCGTCTCCTGGTGATGGAAGAACTTGTTTTCCTTGCCGCAAGTCTCAATGCGCGCGAGGGAAAAGAGGGGTCACTTCGGTGACCCGTGTTCCAGCAGTAACCAAGGAGTCTTGACATGAAATGGGAACAGATTGAAAGCGATTGGAAGGCCTACAAGCCCCAGTTGGTGGCGCAGTGGAGCAAGCTGACCGACGAACACCTGAACTCGGTGGGCGGCAAGCGCGAGAAGCTCGCCACCAAGATTCAGGAGATGTACGCCATCAGCAAGGAAGAGGCCGAGAAGCAGATCAAGGCCTTTGAAGACCGCGCCAAGCAGCCGCAGGCTGCATCCGTGGCCGCCGATTAAGAAGCGGCTTGACTCGCCCTCGCTCGCGACTTTCTCAGACGGTCGCAAGCGAGGGCTTTTTTGTTTTCCAGCCTACGGTTTCAATCTGGGCCCTCTACGGGCGCCTCGGCTTGTCGTGCAATCAGGACCATGTGCCAGACCGCAAAGAACATCGCTGCGATGACAGGACCCAGGACAAAGCCGTTGATGCCAAAGACCACCATGCCCCCCAGCGTCGTGATCATCACCACGTAGTCGGGCATGAGGGTGGCCTTGCCCACGAGCATGGGCCGCAGCAGGTTGTCGACCAGACCGATGACCAGCACACCCCAGGCCGCCAGGGCCACGCCCTGCCAGGTCGCACCCGTGGCCAGGAACCACAGGGCCACGGGCAGCCACACCAGCGCCGCGCCAATGGCCGGCAGCAGGGAGAGAAAGGCCATCACCGCGGCCCACAGCAACGCGCCGCGCACGCCCAGGAACCAGAACGCAAGCCCACCGAGCGCCCCTTGCAGGGCTGCCACCACCAGATTGCCCCTCACCGTGGACCGGATCACATGGCTGAACTTGTGCAGCAGTTCCTGCTGGTGCGCGGGCGTGAGGGGCAGTGCCAGGCGCAGGGCGTGCACGATGCGGTCCCCATCCCGGATCAGGAAGAACGCCAGGTAGGGTGTGATCAGCAGGCTGGCAGCGAACTCCAGCGCGCCCTGCCCCAGCGTCAAGGCCTTGCCGGCCATGAAGCCGCTGGCTTGCTGCAGCCCGGCATTCAGTTGGCGCTGCAAGGCCTCGATGTCCGCGAGGCCCAGGCGCCTGAGCAGCGCCACCGCCCATCCGGGTAGCGCCTCGAACACCCCGCGCAGCCAAGGCGTAGCGCGGGACTCAAAGGACTGAAGCAGCGCCAGCAGCCCCACGGCCTCATCGACCAGCATGACGCTCAGAAGCGCCAGCGGAACCACCACGATCACCGCGGCGATCAGGATCGTGAGCAGTGCAGCCAGGGTGCGCTGCCGTCTGAGCCGCAACAGCAGGCGACGGTGCAGCGCGGCGAAGAGCAACGCGATGATCGTGCTCCACAGCAGCGTGCTGAAGAACGGCAGCAGGATCCAAACCAGCGCGAGGGAGACCAGCCCCAACAGCCACAGCAAGGGCCGGTGCTCCGCGATCGCAGATGCACCTTCATCAGAGCTCTTCATCCGGGCACCAGGTGACAGACCGCAGAAACGATCAGCCATCGTAGGGGCCTGCAGGCCCCTGTTGGCGCATCAACCGCGTTGGAGCCTGCTGCTGCTCAACGAATGCAGCGAAACCGTGCAGCGCCCCGGCGGGCCACGCTCATGAGGGCCTGCCGGCGCCAGGCGGCACTGGGCTGCAGCGAGCCCTGGGGCGTGTCAGTGGTGGTGCCCGCAGGCGCCACCTGCACCACCCGCGGCAGCGGTCATCGGGGCGTCACGGTGGGTGCCCGCCGCCTCGATGCGTTGCGCATACTGGGCCCACAAGGCCTCCTGGTCCGCGCCCAGGCGGTAGAGGTAGTCCCAGGAAAAAATGCCGGTGTCATGCCCGTCGCTGAAAGTGGGCTGCACCGCGTAGTGGCCCACGGTCTGCAGGTCCAGGATGCCCACGTCACGCTTGCCCGTCTGCAGCACCTCCTGCCCTGGCCCGTGACCCTGCACCTCGGCCGAGGGGGAGTACACACGCATGAGCTCGAAGGGAATCCGAAAGGTCTTGCCATCATGAAACCCGATCTCCAGCACGCGCGAGGTCTGGTGCAGCGTCAGTGCGGTGGGCATCGGGGTGGCAGTGGTCAGGCCGGCCATGGAGGTCTCCAGTGTCTTGCGTGTGTTCGTTGGGTTTCTTCGTGTCAGGCCGGGGCCGTGCTCACACCAGCACGCGCTCGATGCCACCGGCGTTGGCCTGGGCGACGTAGGTCTCCAGCCAGGCCGGCCCCAGGATCTGGCGCGCCATCTCCACCACGATGTAGTCGGCCTCCAGCAGGCCGTTCTGCAGATCTCCCTGATAGCGCTGCAGGCCCTGCAGGCAGCTCGGGCAGCTGGTGAGGATCTTCACATCGGCCTGGGGCTCCACGGCGCCATTGGCGCGCAGTGCGGCCTCGCCACGGCGCAGCTCTTCTTCCTTGCGGAAACGCACCTGCGTGCTGATGTCCGGCCGCGTCACGCCAAGCGTCCCGCTCTCGCCGCAGCAGCGATCGCTCTTGAGCACCTGGGGCCCGACCAGCGCCTTCACGGTCTTCATCGGGTCCTGCTGCTTCATGGGGCTGTGGCAGGGGTCGTGGTAGAGGTAGGCACCCTGCGACGCGGGCCCGAGGGTGATGCCCTTCTCCAGCAAAAACTCGTGGATGTCCACGATGCGGCAGCCCGGGAAGATGTCCTCGAAGCGGTAGCCCTGCAGCTGGTCGTAGCAGGTGCCGCAGGACACCACCACCGTCTTGATGTCCAGGTAGTTCAGGGTGTTGGCCACGCGGTGGAACAGCACCCGGTTGTCGGTGATGATCTTCTCGGCCTTGTCGAACTGCCCGGAGCCGCGCTGTGGGTAGCCGCAGCACAGGTAGCCCGGTGGCAGCACCGTCTGCACGCCTGCATGCCACAGCATGGCCTGCGTGGCCAGGCCCACCTGGCTGAACAGCCGCTCGCTGCCGCAGCCGGGGAAGTAGAAGACGGCCTCGGTCTCCGCCGTGGTGCCCTTCGGGTTGCGGATGATGGGCACGTAGTCCCGGTCCTCGATGTCCAGCAGCGCACGCGCTGTCTTCTTGGGCAGGCCGCCCGGCATCTTCTTGTTGATGAAATGGATGACCTGCTCGCGCATGGGTGCCACGCCCAGCGTGGCCGGCGGCGCCGACGTCTGCTTCCTGGCCGCGGGCTTGAGCAGGTCGTGCAGGAAGCGCTGGGCCTTGAAGCCCACGTCCACCATGGCGCTGCGCATCAGCTTGATGGTCTGCGGGTTGGTGGCGTTCAGGAAGGCCATGGCCGCCACGTTGCCGGGGCGGATGCTCTTCTTGCCCATCTTGCGCAACAGGTTGCGCATGTTCATGGTGACGTCACCGAAGTCGATCTTCACCGGGCAGGGCGACTCGCACTTGTGGCACACGGTGCAGTGGTCAGCGACGTCCTCGAACTCTTCCCAGTGCTTGACGCTGATGCCGCGCCGCGTCTGCTCCTCGTAAAGGAAGGCCTCGATCAGCAGCGAGGTGGCCAGGATCTTGTTGCGCGGGCTGTACAGCAGGTTGGCGCGCGGCACATGCGTGGCGCACACCGGCTTGCACTTGCCGCAGCGCAGACAATCCTTGATGCTGTCGGCAATGGCGCCGATCTCGCTGCGCTGCATGATGAGCGACTCATGCCCCATCAGGCCGAAGCTGGGCGTGTAGGCCGCACTCAGGTCGCCGGCAAACACGCCATCATCGGCCTGCGCCGTCCGCCCCATCTGGCGCAGCAGCTTGCCCCGGTTGAAGCGGCCCTCGGGGTCCACCCGGGCCTTGTAGTCGGCAAAGCCCTGCAGCTCCTGGTCAGACAGGAACTCCAGCTTGGTGATGCCGATGCCGTGCTCGCCGCTGATCACGCCGCCCAGGCGGCGCGACAGCGCCATGATCCTGCCCACCACCTCGTGCGCGGTCTGCAGCATGGGGTAGTGGTCGCTGTTGACGGGGATGTTGGTGTGCACATTGCCGTCTCCGGCATGCGCGTGCAAGGCCACCCAGGTACGGCCCCGCAGCACCTCCTTGTGGATACGCCGGCACTCGGCCAGGATGGGCGCAAACGCCCCGCCCGAAAACACGGCCTGCAGCGGCTTGAGCACCTGCGTCTTCCAGCTCGCGCGCCAGCGCCAGTCCTGCAACATCGCAAAACAGGTCTCGCCCGCGCCGGGCTGGCCCTCGGGCTGCACCACGTCCAGCTCGTCCAGCCAGTGGCGCCACAGCGCGCGTACCTCGCGCAGCAAAGCAATGGCCTGCTGCACGCGGTCTTCCAGCAACTCCGCGCTCGGGATCTCGCCCGCATCGTCGCTTTTGCCCAGCGGCAGCTGCCCCTTGGCGAAGAAGGCCTCCAACGCGTCCAGCAGCTCGAGCTTGTTGCGCAGCGACAGCTCGACGTTGATGCGCTCCACACCCTCGGTGTACTCGCCCAGGCGCTCCAGCGGGATGACCACGTCCTCGTTGATCTTGAAAGCGTTGGTGTGGCGGGCAATCGCCGCGGTGCGCTTGCGATCGAGCCAGAACTTCTTGCGCGCGTCGGCGCTCACGGCCACGAAGCCCTCGCCGCCGCGCAGGTTGGCCAGGCGCACCACCTCGCTGGTGGCGCGCGCCACGGCGTCGGCATCGTCGCCGACGATGTCGCCCACCAGCACCATCTTGGGCAGGCCGCTGCCCCCCGTGGCCTGGGGGCGCTTGCTCTTGGTGGCATAGCCCACGGCCTTGAGGTAGCGGTCGTCCAGGTGCTCCAGGCCCGCCAGCACGGCGCCGCCGGGGCGGCGCGCTTCGGCAAACATGAAGTCCTTGATGTCCACGATGCTGGGCACCGCATCCTTCGGGTTGCCGAAGAATTCCAGGCACACCGTGCGGGTGTGCGCCGGCATGCGGTGCACGATCCAGCGCGCGCTGGTGATCAGGCCGTCGCAGCCTTCCTTCTGCACGCCGGGCAACCCGGCCAGGAACTTGTCAGTGACGTCCTTGCCCAGACCTTCCTTGCGGAACAGCCGGCCGGGGATGTCCAGCCGTTCGGTGCGCAGCAGCTTCTTGCCGCTGGCGTCGAAGTGGCGCAGTTCGAAGCTGGCCAGCTCCACGTCGTGGATCTTGCCCAGGTTGTGGTTCAGGCGCACCACCTCCAGCCAGGTGGCCTGGGGGGTGACCATGCGCCAGGAGGCCAGATTGTCCAGCGCCGTGCCCCACAGCACCGCCTTCTTGCCGCCCGCGTTCATGGCGATGTTGCCGCCGATGCAGCTGGCCTCGGCCGAGGTCGGGTCCACCGCAAACACATAGCCCGCCCGCTCGGCGGTGTCGGCCACACGCTGTGTCACCACGCCCGCTTCGCTGCTGATGGTGGCTACCGGGCGGTCCAGCCCGGGCAGTTGCACCATCTCCACCTCGCCCAGGGCCTCGAGCTTCTCGGTGTTGATGACCGCGCTCTTCCAGGTGAGCGGTACCGCCCCACCGGTGTAGCCGGTGCCGCCGCCGCGCGGGATGATGGTCAGGCCCAGCTCGATGCAGCCCTGCACCAGCCCGGCCATCTCGGCCTCGGTGTCGGGCGTGAGCACGATGAAGGGCACCTCCACGCGCCAGTCGGTGGCGTCCGTGACGTGGGAGACGCGGCTCAGGCCGTCGAACTTGAGGTTGTCCTTGGCCGTATGACGCCCCAGCACCCGCCGCGCCGTGCGGCGCAGGTCCCACACGGCACGGAAGTGGGCGGCAAAAAGGTCCACTGCCGCCCGGGCGGCCACCAGCAACTGCTCGACCAGCGCGTCACGCGCGGCGTCCAGCTCGGGCGTGCGACGCTTTTCCACCTCCACCAGGCGGTGGTGCAGGGCGTCGATCAGCATCTGGCGCCGCTTGGGGTTGTCCAGCAGGTCGTCTTCGAGGTAAGGGTTGCGCTGCACCACCCAGATATCGCCCAGCACCTCGTAGAGCATGCGCGCGGAGCGCCCGGTGCGGCGCTCGCCGCGCAACTGCTCCAGTAACTCCCAGGCGCGCGCGCCCAGCAGCCGGATCACGATCTCGCGGTCGGAGAACGAGGTGTAGTTGTAGGGAATCTCGCGCAGGCGGGGGGCGTCGTCGGCGTCCAGGACGGCCGCCGAGGCCTGCAGCGGTAGGGGAGCGTTCATCGTCGGTTCGGGCCCCGGAAAACAGCACAGCCGGAACTGGCTTGGGCGGGTGTCCCTGTGGATTGGTCGGAAATACTACCGCAGTGCAGCAAGTCCAGGAGGGCGTGGGGTCAGCGGCCCGGGATTGAACATCACGAATTCCCCTGGGAAACCACCGTTGCGCAAGAGGCCTCGGGCATGGGAGAAACAGGACTGTCACAAATTATTCGGACAATAAGGGGTTAGCTTTTTTCCCTTGCCGTGGAGCGCACATGAAAATCAAGCATTTCGTCCTGGCCGCCAGCACCTTGGCCGCCCTTGCCACCACCCCGGCGCAGGCCCAGGCGCCAGTGGAGATCCAGTGGTGGCACTCGATGAGCGGTCAACTCGGCGAGTGGATCGGTGGTCTGGCCAAAGGCTTCAACGACAGCCAGAAGGCCTACAAGGTCACGCCAGTCTTCAAGGGCACCTACCCCGAGAGCTTTGCCGCCACCGTGGCGGCCTTCCGCGCGGGCAACGCCCCGCACATCGTGCAGATCTTCGAGGTGGGCACCGCCAGCATGATGGCCGCCAAGGGCGTGATCGTCCCGGTGGACCAGGTGATGAAGACGGCCGGGATGAAGTTCAACGCTGGCGTGTACGTGCCCGCGGTGTCGGGCTACTACACGGCGCCCAACGGCCAGATGCTGAGCTTCCCCTTCAACAGCTCCACCACGGTGCTGCACTACAACAAGGACGCTTTCAAGGCCGCCGGCCTCGATCCGAACACCCCGCCCAAGACCTGGCCTGAAGTGGCCCGGGCGGCGGCCCTGCTCAAAGCCAACGGCCACAAGTGCCCCTTCACCACCGCCTGGCAGAGCTGGACCCAGCTGGAGAGCTTCTCGGCCTGGCACAACGTGGAGTTCGCCACGTTGCGCAACGGATTTGGCGGCACCAAAACACGCCTGGCCATCAATACGCCTTTGCACGTGCGCCACATCGAGAACCTGGCCAATATGTCCAAGCAAGGCCTGTTCGTCTACAAGGGCCGCAACAACGCGGCTGACGCCACCTTCCAGTCGGGCGAGTGCGCCATGTACACGGGCTCCTCCGCGGCCTACGGTGGCATCAAGCGCAACCTGAAGGCCGAGGCCGGCATCAGCACACTGCCCTACTACCCAGATGTACCAGGCTCGCCGCAGAACACGGTGATCGGCGGGGCCAGCCTGTGGGCCGTCTCGGGCAAGAAGCCCGAGGAGTACAAGGCCGTGGCCGCCTTCTACCAGTACCTGTCTGACGCGAATGTGCAGGCCAAGAGCCACCAGGAGACGGGCTACCTGCCCATCACCGCAGCCTCCTTCAAGATCACCGAGGACTCCGGCTTCTACAAGAAGAACCCGGGCACCGATGTGAGCGTCACGCAGATGATCCGCAAGACCACGGACAAGTCGCGCGGCATCCGCCTGGGCAACTTCGTGCAGATCCGCACCATCATCGACGAGGAACTCGAGCAGGTGTGGTCGGGCAAGAAGAGCGCCAAGGACGGCCTGGAAGCCATCAAGAAGCGTGGCGACGTCGAGCTGGAGAAGTTCGAGAAAGCAAACAAGAGCTGATGCTCTGAGCCCGTCTTGAGCGTCGAAAAGCGCGTCCTCTTTCGCAGTTGGTGGTTGCCCTGGGCGCTGGTGGCCCCGCAGCTGGCCATCGTCATCGTCTTTTTCTTCTGGCCGGCGGGGCAGGCGCTGTTCCAGAGCGTGCTGCGGGAGGACGCCTTCGGCACCAGCAGCGAGTTCGTGGGTCTTGAAAACTTCAAGACCCTGTTCGCCGACGAGACCTACATCGCCTCTTTCCGCACCACGGCCGTGTTCTCGGTGCTGGTGGCGGTGATCGGGCTGTCGGTCTCGCTGCTGCTGGCCGTCATGGCCGACCGCGTGGTGCGCGGGGCCACGGCCTACAAGACCCTGATGATCTGGCCCTACGCCGTGGCACCGGCCATCGCCGGGGTGCTGTGGCTGTTCATGTTCGCGCCGTCCATCGGCGTGGTCAGCTATGCACTGCGTTCTGCAGGCATGGACTGGAACCACTTGCTCAACGGCGGTCACGCCATGACGCTCATCGTGCTGGCGGCCGTGTGGAAGCAGATCGCCTACAACTTCCTGTTCTTCCTGGCGGGTCTGCAGTCCATCCCCAAGAGCCTGGTGGAGGCCGCGGCCATCGACGGCGCGGGACCCTGGCGGCGCTTCTGGACGGTTCAGTTTCCGCTGCTCACGCCCACCACGTTCTTCCTGCTCGTCATCAACATCATCTACGTGTTCATCGACACCTTTGCCATCGTGGATGCAGCCACCTCCGGCGGCCCCGGCAAGGACACGGCCATCCTGGTCTACAAGGTTTACCACGACGGCTTCAAGGCCATGGACCTGGGTGGCTCGGCGGCGCAGTCGGTGGTGCTGATGGGCATCCTGATCGCGCTGACGGTGGTGCAGTTCCGCTACGTCGAGCGGCGCGTGCATTACTGATGACGAGCCACACCACCACGCACCAAAGGCCGTACCTGCATGGTTGAGAACCGTCCCGTTGCCACAGTGCTGTCGCACCTCGTGCTCGTGCTCGGGGTTCTCATCGTCGCGTTTCCGGTCTACATCACCTTCGTGGCCAGCACGCAGACGGCCGAGCAGATCGTGCAGAACGTGCCCATGTCGCTGTGGCCAGGGGACAACTTCCTCAACAGCTACCGCTTCGCGCTGTTCGGTGGCGTCACGGAGTACGGCACACGCGTGCCGCCGGCGGCGCCCATGTTGATGGTCAGCCTCATCAGTGCGCTGACCATCGCGCTGGGCAAGATCGCCATCTCGCTGCTGTCGGCCTTTGCGGTGGTGTACTTCCGCTTTCCCGGGCGCAGCCTGGTGTTCTGGATGATCTTCATCACCTTGATGCTGCCGGTGGAGGTGCGCATCCTGCCCACCTACAAGGTGGTGTCGGACCTCGGGCTGCTCAACACCTACGCCGGCCTGACGGTGCCCTTGATCGCCTCGGCCACGGCCACCTTCCTGTTCCGGCAGTTCTTCCTCACCATCC
>JBILSM010000068.1:0-15663 GCA_044372085.1 Rubrivivax sp. | reverse complement strand
GACGTTGCCACTGGCGTCGCACTTCACCACCACCACGCTCATGCCCACCATCTGGGCGCTGGCGGGGTTGGTGCCGTGGGCGGACTCGGGGATGAGGCAGATGTGGCGGTGCCCTTCATCGCGCGAGCGGTGCCAGCCGTGGATGGCCAGCAGCCCGGCGTACTCGCCCTGTGAGCCGGCATTGGGTTGCAGGCTGATGCCGGCATAGCCCGTGGCCTGGCACAGCCAGCCCACGAGCTGATCGGCCAGGGCTTGATACCCGGCTTTCTGCTCGGCCGGCGCGAAGGGGTGGATCAGCGCGAACTCCGGCCAGGTGACGGGGATCATCTCGCTCGTGGCGTTGAGCTTCATGGTGCACGAGCCCAGCGGGATCATGGTGCGGTCCAGCGCCAGGTCCTTGTCCGACAGGCTGCGCAGGTAGCGCAGCATCTGCGTCTCGCTGTGGTGGGTGTTGAACACCGGGTGGGTGAGGAAGTCACTGCTGCGGCGCAGGGCTGCAGGGATCAGCGGCTGCACACCCTTCTCGAAGGCGTCGAAGGAGGGCAGGGCCTGCCCGGGCGCGGCGAACACCTGCCACAACGCCGTGATGTCTTCGCGCGTGGTGGTCTCGTCCAGCGCGATGCCCACCCGACCGATGTCGGCATTCGAAAAGCGGCGCAGGTTCATGCCTGCATCGCGTGCACGCTGCAGCACGGCCTCGGTGGCGTCTCCCGTGGCGACGGCCAGGGTGTCGAAGGCCGTGGCGTTGCTGACCTGGGCGCCGAGCTGCTTCAGCCCCTGCGCCAGCACGGCCGTGTAGGAGGCCACGCGCCGCGCGATGCGCTTCAGGCCCTGCGGGCCGTGGTAGACCGCGTACATGCTGGCCATCACCGCCAGCAGCACCTGCGCGGTGCAGATGTTGGAGGTGGCTTTCTCGCGGCGGATGTGCTGCTCGCGCGTCTGCAGCGCCAGGCGGTAAGCGGTCGCACCGTGCGAGTCCACGCTCACGCCCACCAGGCGGCCGGGCATGGAGCGCTTGAACTCGTCCCGGCAGGCCAGGTAGGCGGCGTGCGGGCCGCCGGCACCCATGGGCACGCCAAAGCGCTGCGTGGTGCCCACGACGATGTCGGCGCCGAACTCACCCGGGGGCACCAGCAGCGTCAGGGCCAGCAGGTCGGCGGCCACGATGAAGGCGGCTTGGTGGCGGTGGATGCGCTCGGCTTCGCCGCGCAGGTCGTGCACCGAGCCGTCGGTGGCCGGGTACTGGGCTATGGCGGCGAAATACTGCCCCGCCTCGACCTTGGCATTCCAGTCTTCCATTGAGATGGCCAGATCCACCTTCAGGCCCAGCGGCTCGGCGCGGGTGCGCACCACTTCGATGGTTTGCGGGTGGCAGTCGCCCGCGATCAGCACGGTGTTGGACTTGCTCTTGACGCTGCGCTTGGCCAGGGTCATGGCCTCGGCCACGGCGGTGGCTTCGTCCAGCATCGATGCATTGGCGATCGCCATGCCGGTGAGGTCGCAGACCATGGTCTGGAAGTTCACCAGCGCTTCCATGCGGCCTTGAGAAATCTCGGCCTGGTAAGGCGTGTAGGCCGTGTACCAGGCCGGGTTCTCCAGGATGTTGCGCAGGATGACGCCGGGCGTGTGCGTGCCGTGGTATCCCTGGCCGATGAAGCTCTTGAGCACCTGGTTCTGGGCGGCGATGGCCTTGATCTCGGCCAGCGCCTGCGCCTCGGTGACGGGCGCAGGCAGCGCCATGGGCCGGCTGCGGGCAATGGCCCGGGGCACCACGGCCTCGATCAGCGCCCGGCGCGAGGCGGCACCGATCACCGACAGCATGTGCGCTTCGTCATCGGGGGTCGGCCCGATGTGGCGCGGCACGAACTCGTCCGCGCGCTCCAGGTCGGGCAGGGGGGTGTGGGCAGTCATCAGCATGGGCGGTCTTCCTGCAGGTCGAGTCAAGCGGGACCGGTCATGCCAGACCGGTCCGGTGGGGCTGGACGGGGCGGGGTCAGGGCGTGGTCAGAACATGGTCAGAGGGTCTTGAGCAGCGCGTCGTAGCCCGGCGGGTCCATGAGCTGGTCGAACTCGGCCATGTTGCTCACCTTGACCTTGAAGAACCAGCCATTGCCCATGGGGTCGCTGTTGGCCAGGGACGGGTCGGCGCGCAGGGCCTCGTTGACCTCCACCACCTCGCCGGAGACGGGCATCTTCACGTCGGCCGCGGCCTTCACCGACTCCACCACGCCGGCGGGGTCGCCCTGCTTGAAGGTGGTGCCCACCTCGGGCAGGTCCACGAAGACCACGTCGCCCAGCGCGTCCTGCGCGTGCAGCGTGATGCCCACGGTGGCGGCGTCATGGTCTTCGATGTTGATCCACTCGTGATCGGGGGTGAACAGGGTTGTCATGGTGAGCTTCCTTCGGTTGCGTCTGGAGGAGGTGTCGAGAGGGGTCGTGCGGATTCGGTGAAGTTCTGAGCGGGTGAACAGGTGATGGGGTGTGATGGGGTGTGATGGCGTGTGAGCGCGGCGCAGCCTGGGTCTCAGCCTCGGTGGTAGTGGTGCGGCGCAAACGGCATGGCCGCTACGCGCATGGGGACGCGCTTGCCGCGCACTTCGGCAAAGACTTCGGTGCCGGCGGCTGCCAGTGCGGCTTCCAGCCAGCCCATGGCGATGGGTTGCTTGACAGTGGGGCCGACGGTGCCGCTGGTGACGCGCCCGACCGAGCGGCCATCCGCGGCGACCAGCGGCGCGCCTTCGCGCACAGGAGTGCGGTCCAAGCCGACCAGGCCCACGCGCTTGCGGGCCGGGCCGCTGGCCAGTTGGACGTCGATGACGGCGGCACCCGGGTAACCCCCGGCACGCTCACCGCCGGCACGGCGCACCTTCTGAATCGACCAGGTGAGGCTCGCTTCCACAGGCGTGGTGTGGGTGTCGATGTCGTGGCCGTACAGGCACAGCCCGGCTTCCAGGCGCAGCGTGTCGCGGGCGCCCAGGCCGGTCGGCTGCACTTCGGGCTGCGCCAGCAGCGCGCGCGCCAGGCGCTCGGCGGCTTCGGCCGGCACCGAGATCTCGAAGCCGTCTTCCCCGGTGTAGCCCGAGCGGGTCAGGTAGCAGTCCGCGCCTTCCAGCGTGAAGGCCCCCCCGGTCATGAAGGTCAGGGCGCGCACGCCCGGCGCCAGGCGGGCCAGGGCGTCCACCGCCTTCGGGCCCTGCAAGGCCAGCAAAGCGCGCTCGGGCATGGGCACCACACGGCAGCGGCTGCCAATGTGCCGCTGCAGGTGGGCGGTGTCGGCATCCTTGCAGGCGGCGTTCACCACCAGCAGCAGGTCGTTCTCTCGGCGGGTGACCATCAGGTCGTCCAGGATGCCGCCTTGCTCGTTGGTGAACAGGGCGTAGCGCTGCTTGCCCACGCCCAGGCCTTGGACGTCCA
This sequence comes from Rubrivivax sp., assembly GCA_044372085.1. Lineage (GTDB taxonomy): Bacteria > Pseudomonadota > Gammaproteobacteria > Burkholderiales > Burkholderiaceae_C > Rubrivivax. The sequence goes on along the minus strand of JBILSM010000068.1, from coordinate 12,249 downwards.
TGGGCACCAGGGTTTCGAGGGCCGCTGCGGCGTCGTCACCCTCCAGCCGCAACTGCCCCATGTGGGACACATCGAACAGCGCCGCCGCGGTGCGGCAGGCGGTGTGTTCGGCCAGGATACCTGCGGGGTATTGCACCGGCATGTCGTAGCCGGCAAAGGGCACCATGCGGGCGCCGAGCTCGACGTGCAGCGCGTGCAACGGGGTGCGGGCCAGGGCGGCAGGGTTGTCAGTGGACAAGCGGTTCTCCTCAAGGGCATCACGATGCCGAAGCGCCGGCCGGTGCCGGTGGTCTTCGGGTCTGCCCTCGCTGTCCGCTTTACCTGAGAGATTGACGCTGGCGGCCTGGTGGACGCTACAGCGCTTGCCCCTTCGGTGGGCGCCGCGCCCAGCGCGTGCCGCCTCTCTCCAGTGAGGATCGGTTGCGGGCCCTCCAGCCCGCTTCCGCTTGCCAGTCCTTTTGCCTGAGCGTTCGACCGAGGCCTTTCAGCTTCAGCTTCGCCTTCGGCGGCACGTCGGGCGTGCTCTCTCCTGGCAAGGCCAGTATATGCGTGGGCCTCGCCGCCACCCGTGATCTCCCGGGGTTTCATCGTCCCGCGGCCAGCGCAGAATCAAGCCATGGCCGATGACATCTCCAGCCTCCGCCGCATTCTCAAGGGCTGTCGCACGCTTGCGGTGGTGGGGCTGTCGGCCGAGTGGCACCGGCCCAGCTACTTCGCCGCCAAGTACATGCAGCAGCACGGCTACCGCATCGTGCCCGTCAACCCCAAGTACCCCGAGATCCTGGGCGAGAAGAGTTATGCGCGGTTGGAGGACATTCCCTTTCCCGTGGACATGGTGGATGTGTTCAGGCGTGAGGCCGATGTGCCGCCCATCGCCCGCTCGGCGGTGGCCATTGGCGCGAAGTGCCTGTGGCAGCAACTGGGGGTCAAGGGCCGGGAGGCCGACGGCATTGCGCGCGCTGCAGGGCTGGATTCGGTGATGGACCGTTGCGTAAAGATCGAACATGCACGGCTGTTCGGCGGCCTGCACTGGGCGGGGGTGAACACGCGGGTGATCTCGGCGCGCCGGCCCGTGTGAGCCGAAAGGATCCTTCCATGCCCGACCGCCGCTTTCGCCCCGAAACCCTGGCCATCCACGCCGGCCAGATCCCGGACGCCGCCACCGGTGCCCGTGCGCTGCCCATCTACCAGACCACCAGCTTCGTCTTCGATTCGGCCGACCACGCCGCCAGCCTCTTCAACCTGCAGACCTTCGGCAACGTCTATTCCCGCCTGAGCAACCCCACGGTGGCCGCGCTGGAGGAACGCGTGGCGGCGCTGGAAGGCGGGCGCGCTGCGGTGGCCGCAGCCAGCGGGATGGCCGCCGAGGCGCTGGCGCTGATGACGCTGCTGCAGGCGGGCGACCATGTGGTGGCCGCGGGGGCGCTGTATGGCGGCACCGTCACCATGCTGGCGGTGAACCTGCGCAAGTTCGGCATCGAGACCACGTTCGTCGACGCCACCGACCCCGCCGCCTTCGCCGCCGCCATCCGCCCGAACACGCGCGCCGTCTACGCCGAGACCCTGGGCAATCCCAGCCTGGTGGTGCTGGACATCGCGGCAATCGCCGAGGTGGCGCACGCCCACGGCCTGCCGCTGGTGGTGGACAACACGGTGCCCAGCCCCGCGCTGTGCAATCCTATCGGCCACGGGGCGGACATCGTGGTGCACTCGGCCACCAAGTATCTGGCCGGCCACGGCACCACGCTGGGCGGTGTGGTGGTGGAGTCTGGAAAGTTCCCCTGGGACAACGGCAAGTTCCCCGGCATGACCGAACCTTCGCCGGGCTACCACGGGGTGAAGTTCTACGAGACCTTTGGCGACTTTGGCTTTTCCATGCGCTGCCGCATGGAGACGCTGCGCGTGTACGGCGCCGCACTCAGCCCCATGAGCGCCTGGCAGATCCTGCAGGGCGTGGAGACGCTGCCGCTGCGCCTGGAACGGCACTGCGCCAACGCGCTGGCGGTGGCGAAGTTCCTGCAGGCCGACAAGCGGGTGGCTTGGGTGAACTACCCCGGCCTGCCGGACCACCCGCAGCACGCGCTGCTGATGCGCCAGATGGGCGGCGCCTCGGGCCTGCTGGCCTTTGGTGTGGCGGCTGGCGCTGGCGGTTCGTCGGCCACGGCGCTGCAGCGCGGCATTCGCTTCATCGAAAGCGCGCAGTTCATGAGCCACCTGGTGAACATCGGCGACACGCGCACGCTCATCAGCCACCCGGCCAGCACCACCCACCGCCAGCTCGATGAGGCTCAGCAACGCGCCGCTGGCGTGCTGCCGGACATGATCCGCCTGTCCGTGGGCCTGGAGCACATCGACGACATCCTCTGGGACATCGACCAAGCCCTGGCCGCGGCGGTGGCCTGACCCTCTTCTTGAAGGACTTTTCATGACCCCCTGGACCCACGACGCCGAACTCTTCGCCCTGATGCGCGAGAAGCTCTTTCCCGCCGTCATCGGCGACATCCTGGACACCATGGGCCTGCTGCACCAGTTCCTGCCCGCGCACATCCGGCCGCTGCGGCCGGAGATGGTGATCGTGGGCCGGGCCATGCCGGTGCTGGAGTCCAACGCATTCTCCGCCAGCGAGCCGGGCGGCCTGGGGCCGCTGACCCGCCAGCCCTTCGGCCTGCTGTTCCAGGCGCTGGACGACCTGCGCGAGCACGAGGTCTACCTGGCCACAGGCTGCACGCCCACCTTCGCCTTGTGGGGCGGTTTGATGACCACCCGGGCGCGCCATCTCAAGGCTGCGGGTGCGGTGCTGGACGGCTACCACCGCGACACGCCCGAGGTGCTGGCCTCCGGCCTGCCCGTGTTCTCCATGGGGGGCTACGCGCAGGACCAGGGCGCGCGCGGCAAGGTGGTGGACTGGCGGGTGCCGCTGGAGCTGGGCGGCGTGCGCGTGCAGCCCGGGGACATTGTCTTCGGCGACATGGACGGCGTGCTCATCGTGCCCAAGGCGGCGGAAGAAGAGGCCATTCGTCGGGCCCTGGAGAAGGTGAGCGCCGAGAACACAGTGCGCCAGGCCATCGAGCGCGGCATGAGCACGCAGGAAGCCTTCCGCACCTACGGCGTGATGTGAGCACCGCCATGTCCATCTACGACCAGCACCTCGACAAGAACGCCGCCAACTTCGTGGCGCTTTCTCCTGTGAGCTTCGTGGAGCGCAGCGCCGAAATCTTTGGCGATTTGCCGGCCGTGGTGCACGGCGCGCGGCGCTACACCTGGGCGCAAACGCGCGAGCGCTCCGCCCGGCTGGCCGCCGCGCTGCAGGCCTTGGGGGTAGGGCGGGGTAGCACGGTGAGTGCCATGCTGCCCAACACGCCAGAGATGGTGGAGGCGCACTACGCCGTGCCCGCGCTGAACGCCGTGCTCAACACGCTGAACACCCGGCTGGACGCACTGCTGCTGGCCTGGCAGATGAACCACTGCGAGGCCCAGGTGCTGATCACCGACCGCGAGTTCTCGCCCGTGATGGTGCAGGCGCTGCAGATCCTGAAAGAGCAACACGGCCGCGAGCTCGTCGTCATCGACGTCTGCGACAGTGAGTACACCGGCCCTGGAGAGCGCCTGGGCGCGCACGAGTACGAGGCCTGGATCGCCGCCCATGCGCCGCTGCCCGTGCTGCCCGGGCCGGCCGATGAGTGGGACGCCATCGCGGTCAGCTACACCAGCGGTACCACAGGCGACCCCAAGGGCGTGGTCACGCACCACCGTGGCGCCTACCTCAATGCCGTGAGCAACGTGGCCACCTGGACCATGCCGCACTTTCCGCGCTACCTGTGGACGCTGCCCATGTTCCATTGCAATGGCTGGTGCTTCCCGTGGACGGTGGCCATGCTGGGCGGCACGCATGTGTGCCTCAGGAAGGTGGAGGCGCAGGCCATCCTGCAGGCCATGCGCGAACACGCGGTGGACCACTACTGCGCCGCGCCCATCGTCCACAGCCTCATCATCAACGCGCCGGCCGAGTGGCGCCAGGGCGTGCAGGGTGTGCGCGGCATGGTGGCGGGTGCGGCGCCCCCCGCAGCCATGATCGAGGGCATGGCCCGGATCGGCTTCGACATCACCCACGTCTACGGGCTCACCGAGGTCTACGGCCCTGCATCCGTGGCGGTCAAGCGCAACGCCTGGGCTGATGAATCCTTGTCGGAGCAGACACGTCTGAACGGCCGCCAGGGCGTGCGCTACGCGCTGCAGGAAGGCATGACGGTGCTGGACCCGGAAACCATGGCGCACACGCCGGCCGACGGCCAGACCATGGGCGAGATCATGTTCCGCGGCAACATCGTGATGAAGGGCTACCTGAAGAACCCGGCGGCCACGGACAAGGCCTTTGCCGGCGGCTGGTTCCACACCGGGGACCTGGCGGTGATGGAGAGCGACCGCTACGTCAAGATCAAGGACCGCAGCAAGGACATCATCATCTCGGGCGGCGAGAACATCAGCTCGCTGGAGGTGGAAGACGCGCTGTACCGCCACCCCGCCGTGCTGGCCTGCGCCGTGGTGGCGCGGCCTGACCCGAAGTGGGGCGAAACGCCGCTGGCCTACGTCGAGACCAAGCCCGACGCCACCGTCACGGCGCAGGACCTCATCGCCCACTGCAAGGGCCTGCTGGCAGGCTACAAGGTGCCGCGCGAGATCCGCTTCGAGCCCATCCCCAAGACCAGCACCGGCAAGATCCAGAAGTTCCAGTTGCGCGAGCGCGCCAAGAGCGCCTCGGCCATCGAGTGAAGAGGAAGACCCCATGTCCCAGCCCACGGAAGCCCCACTCGTCCTGCGCGAGCGCGATGCGCGCGGCGTTGTTCAGCTCACGCTGAATCGCCCGCAGGCCTTCAACGCCTTGTCGGAGTCCATGCTCAAGGCCTTGCAGGCCGAGCTGGACGCGGTGGCCGCCGATGAGGGTGCCCGCGTGGTGGTCATTGGCGCTTCCGGCAAGGCCTTTTGCGCCGGGCACGACCTGAAGGAGATGCGCGCTGAGCCCTCGCAGGCCTACTACGAGGGCCTTTTCGCGCAGTGCGGCCACATGATGATGACCATCCAGAGGCTGCCGGTGCCGGTGATCGCCCGCGTGCAGGGCATCGCTACGGCGGCGGGCTGCCAGCTGGTGGCGATGTGTGATCTGGCGGTGGCAGCGCGCGAGGTGCGATTTGCGGTCAGCGGCGTCAACCTGGGCCTGTTCTGCGCCACGCCCAGCGTGGCCTTGAGCCGCAACCTGTCGCGCAAGGCCGCTTTCGAGATGCTGGTGACGGGTGCCTTCATCTCGGCCGAACAGGCGCAGGCCAAAGGCCTCATCAACCGCGTGGTGGAAGCCGACCAGCTGGATGCTGAGGTGGAGACCCTGGTGGCCAGCATCGTGGCCAAGCCGCGGGTGGCGCTGGCCATGGGCAAGGGCCTGTTCTACAGGCAGCTGGAGACCGGCATCGAGGAAGCCTACGTCGACGCGGGCGAGACCATGGCCTGCAACATGATGGACGGCTCGGCGCTGGAAGGCGTGCAAGCCTTCATCGACAAGCGTTCGCCAGACTGGCGCGGTGCGCTTTGAGCGCGCCCTCTTCGGCCCTGCAGGGCAGCGCCACGGCCTTTGATGTGATCGTGCTGGGCGCCGGCATGGCCGGCGCCTCCATCGCGGCGGAACTGGCGCCGCACCGCCGCGTGCTGCTGCTGGAGCGGGAAGACCAGCCCGGGCGGCACACGACAGGGCGCTCGGCAGCCATGTTCTTCGAGAGCTATGGCAACGCCACGGTACGGGGTTTGACGCGGGCCAGCCGCGCTTTTCTGGAGCAGCCCCCCGAAGGTTTCGCCGAAGTGCCGCTGATGAGCCCGCGTGCGGCCTTGTTCGTGGCCGGGCAGGAGGCGCTGCCGCGTCTGCAGGCGATGATCGACGCGCCTGACGCCGCCCCCACGCTGCGCCGCTTGAGCCCCGCGCAGACCCTGGCGCTGGTGCCCATCCTGCGGCCCGAGGCGGTGGCCTGCGGCGCGCTGGACGACAGCGGCTGCGACATGGAGGTGGCCGCCATCCTTCAGGGCTATCTGCGTCTGGTCCGCAGGGGCGGCGCTCAGGTGGTGCTGGGCGGGGCCGACGTGCTTCTGCAGCGCGCAGGCGGCCTCTGGACAGTGGACTGCCGCGCTGGCCGATTCCAGGCCTCCGTGGTCGTCAACGCCACCGGTGCCTGGGCCGACGAGGTGGCCCGGCAGGCGGGCGCTCGGCCGGTGGGTCTGCAACCGATGCGTCGCACCGCCATGACCATCCCCGCGCCTGAAGGGCACGACACGCGCCACTGGCCCATGGTGATTGACGTGGACGAGACGGTCTACTTCAAGCCCGATGCCGGGCAGATGCTGCTGTCACCCGCCAACGAAGACCCGATGCCGCCTTGCGACGTGGCGCCTGAGGAGCTGGACATCGCCCTGGCGGTGCATCGCTTCGAGGAACTGACCACGGTCCCGGTCAAGCGCATCGCCCACCGCTGGGCGGGGCTGCGCAGCTTCGTGGCCGACCGCTCACCCGTGGCGGGCTGGGACCCCCAGGCCGAGGGCTTTTTCTGGCTGGCCGGGCAGGGCGGCTACGGCATCCAGATGGCGCCCGCCCTGGCGCGCGCCGCGGCCGCGCTCCTGCTCGACCAAGCCTTGCCCGCCGACATCGCCGCCCAGGGCGTGACGCCGCAGGCCCTCTCACCCGACCGACTCCGCCCATGAAGATCCACATCGCCGGCATCGCCACCGAGACCAACACCTTCGCCTCCACCCCCACGGGGTGGGCCGCCTGGGAGGTGGACCACGGCGACGGCCGCACCGCCGAAGCGCAGCGCTGGCACGGGGCCGGGCGCCGCCTGGCGGCGCGCGACGGGCATGAGGTGCACTTCGGGCTGCTGGCCAGTGCCCAGCCCGGCGGCATCACCACGCGCGCAGCCTACGAGACCCTGCGTGACGAACTGCTCGCGCGCCTGAAGGCGGCGCTGCCGGTGGACGCCGTGCTGCTGGTGCTGCATGGCGCCATGGTGGCCGACGGCTACCCCGACGCCGAAGGCGACCTCATCCAGCAGGTGCGCGCCCTGGTGGGTTCCGGCGTGCCCATCGGCGTGGAACTGGACCTGCACTGCCACTTCACCGCGCAGATGCAGCGCGAGGCCGACGTGCTGATCGCCTACAAGGAGTACCCGCACACCGACATCGTCGAGCGCTTCGAGGAGCTGTGGGCGCTGACCCTGGCCACGGCCCAGGGCCGGGTGAGGCCGGTCACCGCCGTGCACGACTGCCGCATGGTGGGCTTCTGGCACACCACGCGTGAGCCCATGCGCAGCTTCGTGGCCCGCATGAAGACGCTGGAGCAGCAGCCAGGCGTGCTCAGCGTGAGCTTCGGGCACGGTTTCCCCTGGGGCGACGTGCCGGAGGCCGGCGCCAAGGTGTGGGTGGTGACCGATGGCGACGAAGCCCTGGCAGCGCAGATCGCCCGGGATCTGGGGCAGGACATCTGGACGTTGCGGCACCAGACGCCCGCGCGCCAGTCCAGCATTGCGCAGGCCATGGACCGATTGGCCGCGCACGACGGCGGTCGGCCGCTGGTGCTGGCCGACATCGCCGACAACGCGGGCGGCGGCGCCGGCAGCGACGCCACCTTCCTCCTCCAGGCGCTGGTGGAGCGCAGCATCGGTCAGGTGGCCCTGGCGCCGTTCTGGGACCTGGGGGCCCTGCAGGTGTGCAGCGAGGCCGGCGTGGGCGCACGGCTGAGCCTGCGCGTGGGCGGCAAGCTGGGCCCGCTCTCGGGCGACCCGGTGGACCTTCAGGTCACCGTCCGCGCGCTGGTGGAGCAGCACTGGCAGACCGGACTCTCCGGCCATCCCGCGCCCTGTGGTCGATCTGCCTGGGTGAGCACGGACGATGGCATCCACCTCGTGCTGATCTCGCTGCGTCAGCAGGCCCTGGGCACGGAACTCTTCACAGGCCTGGGCATTGACCTCACGGCCCTGCGCGGCATCGTGGTCAAGAGCTCCCAGCACTTCCACGCGGCCTTCGCGCCGCTGGCCAGCGAAGTTCTGTATGTGGCGTCTCCCGGCCTGCTCGACACCAACTTTGCGCACCTTCCCTACCGCCAACGCAGCCTCAACTACTGGCCGCGGGTGGAACGGCCGGACGCCTGAGTTGGGCTGCGCCCCCGGGCCTTGATGGATCGGTTCGCGCGGCGTAGCAGTGCCGTGCTTTGTGGTTGGCCCGTACGCCAGGGGATGGCAGGAATCCCGAAGGCTGAAGTCCGACGGTTGGGTTCGGGTCCCCGGCAGAAGCCGTGGGCGCTCTGTGCTTATGCCGTGTCTGGCCACAATCAAGCGATGTCATTGCATCTGGTGGAGGATGGGGCTCATGAACTCCGACGAACAACGCGCCTTGTTGGCCTTGGCCTTGATGGCCGCTTTCGCAGATGGGCGAAAGTCTGACGCCGAACGCGAGGAAATCAAGCGTATTGCTTCCACGCTGGGCAGCGAAGCGTCCAATCTGAACATTCCGGGACTGATGCAGGACGTGCTCTTGCAGCGTCTGGATGTGCCCGAAGTGCTGGCCGCGCTGAAGGTACCTCCCCACCGACAGTTGGCCTATGAACTCGCGGTCTGCGTTTGTGACGCCGATGGCGTCCAGACACCCGCCGAGCGCCAGTTCCTTGCTCGGGTGAGGGCCGAGCTTGGCGGTCTTGTTGACACGGCCTTCGAGGTGCAGGCCGATGGCTTGGCCCAGGAGACGGATGCGCCTGCGGCGGTGCCAGCGCCTGCCACTTCGGGCGTTGCAGTCGACCGTGCAGCACTCGACAGAAGCATCTTCAACCGAGCGGTGCTCTGTGGCGCGCTGGAGCTGTTGCCGCAGAGCTGGGCCAGCATGGCGATCATTCCGCTGCAGGTCAAGCTGGTTCATGGCATTGCACAGGCCCACGGCATCACGAACATCGACGCCAGCATGATCAAGGAGTTCATCGCCACGGCCGGCGTCGGCCTCACCGGCCAGTACCTGGAGCAGTTTGGGCGCAAACTGGTGGGGGGCCTGCTGGGCTCGGTGCTGGGCGGGCTGGGCCGCGGGGCGGGAAGCCTGGGCACAGGCGTCGCCATGAGTTTTGCCACCACCTATGCACTGGGTCAGTTGGCTGTGCGCTACTACGGCGGCGGCAGGCAGATGAGCACGGCGCTGTTGCAGAAGACCTACCAGGACCTGCTTGTCAGCGCCAGGCAGATGCAGCAGCAGGCGCTGCCTCAGATCCAGCAACAAGCGCGCACACTCGACGCGAGCAAGGTGTTGGAGATGGTCCGCAAACCAGCGGCATGAGGCGCCTGCGGCGGACGGTGGATTCCGGCTGAGTGCACTGCCCACTTGGGCTCGACGTGACCTGAGGCGCTGCGTCGGCTGGCGGAGGGAGCGGGATTCGAACCCGCGGTGGGCTGTTAACCCACACACGCTTTCCAGGCGTGCGACTTAAACCACTCATCCATCCCTCCGCAGGGATGTCTACGCGGGCTGCCGAACGGGCCCGGTCGTTGTAACGGGGGCGGAGTTTAGCCTACGGGTTGCCAGGCATGCCGTTGCAGCCACTCCAGGGGCACGAAGTCCAGGGCGCGCTGGTGACTGCTTTCCAGGATGACGGGCGGTGCGCAGCCTGCGGTCAGGGCTTCCTTCCAGCGCAGGGCGCACACGCACCAGCGGTCGCCGGGCTTCAGGCCCTTGAAGCGGTACTCGGGTCGGGGCGTGATGAGGTCATTGCCGCGCTCGAACTGCTGGTTCAGGAACTCCAGCGTCATGCGGGCGCAGATGACATGGCTGCCGGCGTCCTGCGCATCGGTGTGGCAGCAGCCGTCTCGGTACCAGCCGGTCAGCGGGTCGTAGGAGCAGGGCACCAGGGCCTTGCCCAGCACGTTGAGCGCCTGACGGCCGACCGCGTCGTGTTCATCCGCCATGCCGGCCGCCCTTCATCAGCGTCATGGCCGAACCGATGAGCGCGGAGACCTCGGTCATGTTGCCCGGCACGATCATGGTGTTGTTGGCCTTGGCCAACTGGCTGTAGGCGTCTACGGCGCGCTCGGCCACCTTGAGCTGCACGGCCTGTTCGCCGCCGGGCCGCTGGATGGCCGCGGCGATCTTGCCGATGGCCTCGGCGGTGGCTTCGGCCACGGCGGCAATGGCCGCCGCCTCGCCCTGCGCCTTGTTGATCTCGGCCTGCTTCTCGCCCTCGGAGCGAGCGATGAAGGCCTCGCGCTCGCCCGTGGCGATGTTGATCTGCTCCTGGCGCCGGCCTTCGGAGGCGGCAATCAGGGCGCGCTTCTCGCGTTCGGCGGTGATCTGGGCCTGCATGGAGCGCAGGATTTCCGCGGGGGGTGTCAGGTCCTTGATCTCGTAGCGCAGCACCTTCACGCCCCAGGTGAGCGCGGCTTCATCCAGGGCGCTGACGACCGAGGCATTGATGAGGTCGCGCTCCTCAAACGTCTTGTCCAGTTCCATCTTGCCCACCACGCTGCGCAGCGTCGTCTGCGCCAGCTGCGTGATGGCGGTGAGGTAGTCGCTGCTGCCGTAGCTGGCACGCATGGGGTCGGTGACCTGGAAGAACAGGATGCCGTCCACCTGCAGTTGCGTGTTGTCCTTGGTGATGCAGACCTGGCTGGGCACATCGAGCGGCACCTCCTTGAGAGAGTGGCGGTAGGCCACACGCTCGATGAAGGGAACGATGAATTTCAGGCCGGGCGTGAGCGTGCGGTCGAACTTGCCCAGGCGCTCCACCACCCAAGCGTTCTGCTGCGGCACGATCTTGAAGGTGCGCGCGATGAAGACGATGGCGGCGACCAGGATGACGAGGGCGATTTCCATGGGCTTTTCTCCTCCTTGTGTGTGCGGGGGTGGTGGCGCGTGAGCAGTGGTGCAGCGGGAGCGGGCTCAGGCCGGCGGCGCGGCCGCGTCCAGCGGTTCCACATCCAGCACGTTGCCGTGCACCGCCACGATGCGGTGGGTGCCGGGCTGCGGGGCGCCGGCGCCGGCGTGGCGCACCGCCCAGGCGGCTCCCCGGTAGGGCACGCGGGCCTGTCCGTCGTCCTGCCACTGGGCCACATGCACGGTTTGTCCGATGTCCATGTTGACGTCGGCATTGGAGGCCGCAGGCGCGGATCGGGGAGCACGGGCGCGCTTGAAGTGCCACAGCGCCGTGGCGCCGCCGCCTACCAGTGCGGCGGCCGTGAACTGCGCGCTGCCGGCAGCCCCGGCGTGGGCTGCCACCGCAGCCGCTACGCTGCCCAAGGCCAGCATCAGGAGGTAGAAGGTGCCGGTGAGCAGCTCGGCGATGACGAGCGTGCCCGCCAAGACCCACCACAGCGTCGATGCCTGGAATTCCATCCGTCTGCCTCCCGCCACACTCTGATTCGAATCAGTGTATCGGCGGCCCTTGCAGCCCTACACTTCGCCCGTTTTTTGTGAAGCCGGGGCTGCCCGGACGAGGGCTGCCCAGATGATCCGCTTCCGCTTTCCCGTCGTCATCATCGACGAGGACTTCCGCTCCGAGAACACCTCCGGCTTGGGCATCCGTGCGTTGGCGCAAGCCATCGAGAAGGAAGGCTTCGAAGTGCTGGGCGCCACGAGCTACGGAGACCTCAGCCAGTTCGCGCAGCAGCAAAGCCGCGCCAGCGCCTTCATCCTGTCCATCGACGACGAGGAGTTCACGCCCGGGCCCGAACTGGACCCCGCCGTGCTGAACCTGCGCAAGTTCATTGGCGAGATCCGCTTTCGCAACGCCGACATCCCGATCTACCTGTACGGCGAGACGCGCACCTCGCAGCACATCCCCAACGACATCCTGCGCGAGCTGCACGGCTTCATCCACATGTTCGAGGACACGCCGGAGTTCGTGGCCCGGCACATCATCCGCGAGGCACGCAGCTACCTCGACGGCCTGGCGCCGCCGTTCTTCAAGGCGCTGATGGACTACGCGCAGGACGGCAGCTACTCGTGGCACTGCCCCGGCCACAGCGGCGGCGTGGCCTTCCTGAAGAGCCCGGTCGGGCAGATGTTCCACCAGTTCTTCGGCGAGAACATGCTCCGCGCCGACGTGTGCAACGCGGTCGAGGAGCTCGGCCAGCTGCTCGACCACACCGGCCCGGTGGCTGCGTCCGAGCGCAACGCGGCCCGCATCTTCAACGCCGACCACTGCTTCTTCGTCACCAACGGCACCAGCACCAGCAACAAGATGGTGTGGCA
>JBILSM010000067.1:0-15862 GCA_044372085.1 Rubrivivax sp. | reverse complement strand
CTGTTGCATGGGTCAGATCGTCGCTTCAACTTCACGCCCCGGCAAGCACGTTTGCCCGGGGGTTTTGCAGACCTTCCCTAAGGAACACCATTCAAGTGACTGATTTACAAGGCTGTTTTCAGACAAGCTGGACTTGGACTGGCCCCGCTTTCACGGCCGGGTATCGGCCGTCAGCAGCCCCCGCGTCTCGATGAAGCGCACCACCTCGGCCAGGCCTTCGCGGGTCTTGAGGTTGGTCATGACGTAGGGCCTGCGGCCGGCGTGGTCGGGGCGCATGCGCCGGGTGTCGGCTTCCATCACCGCCAGATCGGCGCCCACATGGGGCGCGAGGTCGGTCTTGTTGATGACGAACAGGTCGCTCTTGGTGATGCCCGGCCCGCCCTTGCGCGGGATTTTCTCGCCCGCGGCCACGTCGATGACGTAGATGGTCAGGTCCGACAACTCGGGGCTGAAGGTGGCGGCCAGGTTGTCGCCGCCGGACTCGATGAAGACGATGTCGGCCTGCGGGAAATGGGTCAGCATCCGGTCCACCGCCTCCAGGTTGATGGAGGCGTCCTCGCGGATGGCCGTGTGCGGGCAGCCGCCGGTCTCCACGCCCATGATGCGTTCGGGCTCCAGGGCGCCGGCCACGGTGAGCAGGCGCTGGTCTTCCTTGGTGTAGATGTCGTTGGTGACCACCACCAGGTCCCAGCGCTCACGCATGGTCTTGCACAGCATCTCCACCAGAGTAGTCTTGCCCGAGCCCACCGGCCCGCCCACGCCCACGCGCAGGGGAGGGAGCTTCTTGGTGCGGCCGGGGACGGAGTGCAGGCGGGTGGTCATGGCGGGTCAGGGTTTCAGGGGTTGCACGGGTGTGTGGTGTCTCAGCGACTCAGGAACGCAGGAGCAGAGGGACTCGGCGGCTCAGGAGCGGAAGAGCCGGGAGTACTGGTTCTCGTGCCGCGCCGACAGGATGGCCAGTCCAGGCGTGAAGGCCTGGCGTGCCTCGTCGGGCAGGGCCAGGGCTTGCTGCACCGCCTCAGGGATGGCCTGGGTCAGGCGCGTGAGGATGCGCTGCGCCGCGGCTTGTCCCAGCGGCACCGATTTCATCGCCGCTTGCGCCATGTTCTCGGCCCAGCCGAAGGCCAGGGCGAGCAGGGTCGATGCGGCGGCGCCCTGCGCGTTGTCTTTCGTCGGGTCTTTCGCGGGGTTTTCGCCCTGGTCTGCGGCCCGGCATTCCGGGGTGATGGCCAGGGTGCATGCCAAGGCAAAGGCCACGGGCCAGGTGGGCGCGGGGGACAGCTCGGCGCAGCAGGCAATGCGCGGGTCGCCCGCATGCTCTCCGTTTCGCAGCCACTCCACCAGGGAGCGCCCCATCTGCTCGGTCTGCAGGCGGAACTCGGCGCTTTCTCGCGTGGCCAGCACCCAGTCGTTCAGTGCCTGCAGGCGGGCGGCGTCGGGTGGCGCCTGCCAGGCCTGGAAGGCCTGCGCGCAAGCGGGCAGGTCGGCCCGCGCCAGCGACAGGTGCAACTGGTCCAGCAGCCAGTCCCCCACGGCCGCCTCGCCTTGGACGCGCCCGGCGTCCAGCGCAGCCTCCAGCCCTTCGGAGTAGCTGAAGCCGCCCACGGGCAAGGCCGGTGAGGCCAGCCACATCAGGCGCAGCAGGGTGGCCGGCGCGGTCATCCGTGGCGGTGGGAGTGGCCGTGACCGTGACCATGGTCGTGCCCATGTCCCTGGTCACGTCCGTGGTCGTGTCCGCAGCCCGGCCCGTGGACATGCCCGGTCGTCTGCGCTGTGACCGGAATGTTCACGGCTCGGCGTGACGTGGCCACGGCGGACTCGGGCGCATGGGCGGCGTGACCGTGCTCATGACCATGCTCATGACCGTGCTCATGACCGTGCTCATGACCGTGCTCATGACCGTGGCCGTGTCCATGCCCATGCCCGCCAGCGTACGCCCCGGCTTCCGGCTCGAAAGACGCTTCTTCCTGGGTCACGGTCAGGTGCATGCGTTGCAGCATCTCGGCCAGCACATGATCGGGTTCGATCTTCAGGTGGTCGGGCTGCAGCTCGATCTGCACATGCCGGTTGCCCAGGTGGTAGGCCGCGCGCGTCAGGTCGAAGGGCGAGCCGTGTTGCGGGCAGGTCCGCACCACCATCACTGGCTGGGCGGCGGCATCCACCCGCACCAGCGAGCCGTCCTCGGCCACCAGCACATCACCACCGCGCACCACGCTGCCCCGCGGCAGGAAGACGCCCAGGGTGCGACCCAGGGAGTCCGTGGCGTCGAAACGGCTTTTCTGGCGCGTGTCCCAGTCCAGGTGGACGCTGGCGGCGCGCTTGAGGAGCACAGGGGCCAGGCCGCGCCCGGCGGGCATGAGTTTGTTGACGGTGAGCATGAGACGCAGTGCAGGGGATCTGGAGGGAAAGTGTAGGGGCGGGCGGGTCGCGCGCCAGTGCGCGCGGTGGACCGAGCGCGCATCAGCATCCCCAGGTGCGCCGTGCTGGGCTCAGGCCTGCGCGGCCGCATCCACCCGCAGCCCCAGCCGTGCGGGCTCTCCGCGCCCCACCCGCAGGATCACGGGCTCGGGTCCGGTGAGGTCTATCACGGTGGTGGGTTGCATGGGGCAGGCGCCGGCGTCCACCACGGCCTGCAACTGCTTCTGGAAGTGGTCGCGGATCTCCTGCGCGTCGTTCATGGGATCCGAGTGGCCGGGTGCGATCAGCGTGGTGGCCAGCAGGGGCTGCCCGAACTGCTCCAGCAGGGCCTGCATGACCCGATGGTCCGGCACGCGCAACCCGATGGTGCGGCGCGAAGGGTGGCTCACGCGACGTGGCACCTCCTTGGTGGCCTCCAAGATGAAGGTGAAGGGCCCCGGGGTGCCCAGCTTCAGCAGGCGGAACTGCCGGTTGTCCACGCGGGCGTAGCTGGCCAGTTCGCTCAAGTCGCGACACAGCAGGGTCAGGTGGTGCCGGTCGTCCACGCCGCGCAGGCGGCGCAGGGCTTCGGCCGCGGCCTTGTCGTCCAGATGGCACACGAGGGCGTAGCTGGAGTCCGTCGGCACGGCCACCACCCCGCCGGCATGCAGGATCTGCGCGGCCTGCTTCAGCAACCGGGGCTGGGGGTTGTCAGGGTGGACCTCGAAGCACTGCGACATGGGTTCATTGTCCTGCGGACCCGTCGCGCATGCTGGAGACAGCTTGCGCACAGGCGCCCGGGCCGGCCCATGCTGCGCTATGCTGGCCTGCATGAAGCTGATCTTGCGCTGGGGGTTGCTGGCTTGTGCGCTGGTGCTGGTGGCCCACCTGTACCCGGGCGTCCAGGTCACCAGTTTTGGCGCCGCCCTGGTAGCGGCCCTGGTCCTGGGCTTGCTGAACACGCTGGTGCGGCCGGTGTTGATCCTGCTGACCCTGCCGGTGACGCTGCTCACGCTGGGCTTGTTCCTGTTCGTCATCAACGCGCTGATGTTCTGGGCGGCGGCTTCCGTGCTGCAGGGCCTGCATGTCAACGGTTTCTGGGCTGCGCTGGTGGGCTCGCTGCTGTACAGCCTGTGCGCCCTGGTGATCGACATGGCGATGGAAGCGTTGTTCAGTCGCCGGGAGGGCTGATCGATGCACGCCGGTGTTTCCATCAGATCAGGCTTGACGCGCCGCGCGGCACTGGGCTGGGGTTGGGGTGCGGCGGGCGCCCTGGCCATGACAGGCTTTTCGGCAGCCGCTGCGGCGCCCCTGCCCCTGTTCGACGCCCACCTGCACTACAGCCACGATGCCTGGGAGGTGGTGCCACCCCGGCAGGCTGCGGCGCTGCTGCGCGCCGCCGGTCTTCGCACGGCCCTGGTGTCCTCCTCCAACGATGAAGGTACGCAGAAACTGCTGGCGGAGGCGCCCGACATCGTGGTGCCGGTGCTGCGGCCCTACCGCACCCGCGCCGATGCCGGTGCCTGGGTGCGGGAGGAGGCCATCGTTCGCTACATGGAAGAGCGCCTGGACCGTTACCGCTATGCCGGTATGGGCGAGTTCCACCTCTTCGGCGCCGATGCCGATCTGCCGGTGCCGCGCCGCATGGTGGCGCTGGCACGCGAGCGCGGGCTGTTCCTGCACGCCCACTCCGACGCCGACGCGGTGGAGCGCCTGTTCGCACAGTGGCCGCAGGCGCGCATCCTGTGGGCGCACTCGGGCTTCGAGCCGCCAGCGCGCGTGCGCGAGGTGCTGCGCCGCCACCCGCGCCTGTGGTGCGACCTGGCCTTCCGCAGCGACCAGGCCAGTGCCGGACGCGTGGATGCGGCCTGGCGCGAAGCCTTCACCGAGTTCCCCGACCGCTTCATGGTGGGCACCGACACCTTCACCCCCGAACGCTGGCATTACGTGGGCCCGCATGCGAGCTGGTCGCGGCAGTGGCTGGCTGACCTGCCGGGTCCCCTGGCCGAAGCCATCGCCTGGCGCAACGGTCAAGCCTTGCTGCAGGGCTTGTGGACGGCGTGAGGCAGGCCAGGGGTCTGGCCCGGGTGCCGGCCGGACTGGCGTGGCGTGCCGCCACGGAGCTGGCCAGTCTGGCAGTACTGGCCTTGCTGTGGGCACCTGTGCATGCGAGCGGCAAGGCCGAAGCGGGAAAAGGGGTCGAAGGAGCCGACTGCGGCGCCGATCTCCCGGCCGCCCACCGTGTCATCGCTACCGATCCGGTCCACGCTGCTGGCGTGGCCGTGGCCTTCGTGCCCGATCCTGCACCTTGGGCTGTGAGCCGCCATTTCGGCCTGCGTGGTGTCCTGTGCGGTCCTGCCCGACTGCTGCGCGTGGACGCCGACATGCCAGCACACCGGCACGGCATGAACTACCGGCCCACGCTGCAGTGGCAGGAGGCCGGCCGCTTCACCGCCCAGGGCCTGATGCTGCACATGCCCGGGCGCTGGCGCATCCGCTTCGAGGTCGAGGCCCAAGGCCGGCGCCAGTGGCTGGACCACACGGTCGAGGTGAAGTGAGGCCCGGGGTATCGGGCCGAGGGTGGGCCTGGGCCCGGGCCTGCCAGGGCGGTCTGGCTGCGGTCGCCCTGTGGGCGGCCGTTTGCCTGCCGGCGGGGGCGGCCCCCACGTCACGCGCTGCAGACACCTCCGCACCGGTGATGAACTTCACGCAGGAGGAGATCGACCGCATCCTCAGCCACGGCCCCTGGCCGCCCGCCCCTGTGCGGGACCCCGGCAATGCGCTGAGCCACCGGCCCGAAGCCATTGCGCTGGGCCGCCGCCTCTTCTTCGACGCCCGTCTGTCGCCGGCAGGCGTCTCCTGCGCGCACTGTCATCGCCCGCAACAGGACTTTGCCGACGGCCGTGCGCGTTCGCGCGGCGTGGCCGAGCTCGACCGCAATGCGCCCACCCTGTGGAACGCGGTGCACGAACGCTGGCAGGGCTGGGACGGCGCGGCCGACAGCCTGTGGTCCCAGGCCATCCGGCCGCTGCTGGACCCGCGGGAGATGGCGTCCAGCCCGGAACATCTACGGGCCATGCTGATGCGCCGGCCTGCCGATGCGGCGACGTGGCAGCGGGTGTTCCGGCGTGCGTTGCACGCAGAGGAACCCCAGGCGGTGCTGGTGGGCACGGCCAAGCTCATCAGCACCTACGTGGCCACGCTGGTGTCGGGGCGCACGCCCTTCGACGAGTTCCGCGACGCGCTGGCCCGGGGCGACCGCGCCGCCGCGGCGCGTTACCCGGCGGCGGCCCAGCGCGGCCTACAGTTGTTCATCGGCAGCGGCAACTGCCAGCTCTGCCACGGCGGCCCGCGCTTCACGCATGGGGAGTTCGCCGACATCGGCCTGAACTTCTTCGTGCGGCCGGGGGTGGTGGACACCGGGCGATTCGGGGGCATCGAAGCGCTGAAGGCCAGCCCCTACAACCTGTTGTCGCGCTGGGCTGATGCCCCAGCGCCAGACCAAGCTGATGAGGCTGTGAAAACTCGCCATGTGGAGGCCACGCACCGCCACTTCGGCGAGTTCAAGGTGCCCGGGTTGCGTCAGGTCGCACGTACCGCGCCCTACATGCACGACGGCCAGTTGGCCACGCTGGAAGCGGTGGTGCGGCACTACTCAGAGCTGAACCTGGAGCGTCTGCATGCCGACGGAGAGCAGGTGTTGCGGCCTTTGCGCCTGAGCCCGCAGGAAGCGCAGGACCTGGTGGCGTTTCTGCGAACCTTGAGCGCCACCAAGGCGGTGCGCCCGAACGTTCCGTGAGCGGGCTTGGCGGCGCCGAAGGCCTTCAGGCGCCCGCGCAAGCGCGCAGCACCCGCGGCGCCAGGGCTTCCCACACGGGGGTGAGCCGGCCGGGCAGGTCGGGCAGGGTGCCCAGGTCGGTGTGGCTCTCGTCGGGCGAGTGGAAGTCGCTCCCGCGTGAGGCGTAGAGGTGGAACTCCTGCGCCATGTCGGCGTACTTCACCTGTTCGGCTGCGCTGTGCGCGCCAGTGATGACTTCCACGCCGCGCCCGCCGTGCGCCACGAATTCGCTGAACAGCGCGTACTCCTCGGTGGGCGTGAACTTGTAGCGCGCCGGGTGGGCAATGACGGCCATGCCGCCGGCCTGGGTGATCCAGCGCACGGCGTCGCCCAGGCGGGCCCAGCGGTGAGGCACGAAGCCAGGTTTGCCCTCGGTGAGGAAGCGGCGGAACACCTCGTGGGTGTCGACGCACACGCCGGTTTCCACCAGGAAGCGGGCGAAGTGGGTGCGTGAAATGAGGTCGGGGTTGCCCACGTATGTCAGCGCGCCCTCGTAGGCGCCCTTGATGCCCACCTGGGCCAGGCCGTCCGACATCTCGCGGGCCCGCTCGGCGCGGCCGCCACGGGTGGCGGCCAGGCCCTCGCGAAGGGCATCGTCGTTCGCATCGAAGCCCAGACCGACGATGTGCACCGTGACGTCCGCGAAGGTGACCGAGATCTCGCAGCCGGTCAGGTAGTCCATCCCCAGGGCGGCGGCGGCGGCCATGGCACGGTGCTGGCCCTTGACCTCGTCGTGATCGGTCAGCGCCCACAGTTCCACCCCGTTGGCCTTGGCGCGTTGCGCCAGGGCTTCGGGCTCCATCGTGCCGTCAGAGACAGTGGAGTGGCAGTGGAGGTCGGCGTTGATCAGGTGCACCGGCCCATTGTAGGAAGCCGGGGCTGGACGTGCAGGGCGCGCGTTCGAGCCGCGCCGGGGTGCTGCGCGAAGATGATCGCTCGGCTCAACGTTGCAGGGTCAATGTGGCGGCGCAGCGAGCTGCCAGACCGGGATCGTGCGTGACCACCACGAAGGCCGTGCCCTGCTCAGCCGCCAGACTGAGCATGAGCGAGAACACGGTGTCGGCCGTGGCGCGGTCCAGGTTGCCGGTGGGCTCGTCGGCCAGCACGCACGCCGGGCGGGTGACCAGCGCGCGGGCGATGGCCACCCGCTGACGCTCGCCACCCGAGAGCTGCGACGGGTGGTGTCGACCTCGGTCGGCCAGACCCACGCGCGCCAGCATGGTCTGCGCCGCCTCGCGCGCCTGCGCCACGCTCTGGCGCCGGATGCGCAGCGGCATGGCCACGTTGTCCAGTGCGCTGAATTCCGGCAGCAGGTGGTGGAACTGGTAGACGAAACCCAGGTGCAGGTTGCGCCAGTGACCCTGCTCGGCCGCGCCCATGGCGGCGAAGTCTCGGCCCATCAGCGCCACGCGGCCGGCGTCAGGCGCTTCCAGTCCGCCCAGCAGGTGCAGCAGCGTGCTCTTGCCCGCGCCGGAGGGGCCCACCACGGCAACGGTCTGGCCGGCCTGCACGGTGAGGTCTACGCCGCGCAGCACCGTCACGTCCAGGCCGTCCGCACCGCCCTCGTGGAAACGCTTGTGCAGGCCGGTGGCCTGCAGCACGGGGTGCACCTTGGGCTCACTCATAGCGCAGCGCCTGTGCCGGGTTCACCCGGCTGGCGCGCCAGCTGGGGTAGAGCGTGGCGGCAAAGGCCAGCGCCAGCGAGATCAGGGTGATGGGCACGATGTCGCTGGCCAGGGGCTGGCTGGGCATCTTGTTGATGAGGTAAATGCTGCCGGGCAGGAAGGCCACGCCCAAAGCGCGCTCGATGGCCGGCACGATGACGTCGATGTTCAGCGCCACCAGCAGCCCCAGGCCCACACCGGACAGCGTGCCGATGATGCCGGCCAGCGCCCCCTGCACCACGAAGATGCCCATCACCGAGGCCGGGCTCGCGCCCAGCGTGCGCAGGATGGCGATGTCGGCGCGCTTGTCGGTCACCGTCATCACCAGGGTGCTGACCAGGTTGAAGGCCGCCACCGCCACGATCAGCGTGAGGATGATGGTCATCATGCGCTTTTCGATCTGCACGGCGTCGTACCAGTGGCGGTTGGTGCGGGTCCAGTCGCGCACCATCAGGCCACCCGGCAGGCGGTCGATGAGCGAGCCGGCGATCGCACGCGCAGCTTGCACGTCGGCCACCTTCAACTGCACGCCCGTGGGGCCCTCCAGGCGGAACAGGCGCGCGGCGTCGTCCACATGCACCAGGGCCAGGCCGCTGTCGTACTCGAAGTGCCCGGCCTCGAAGGTGCCGGTGAGGGTGAACTGCTTCAGGCGCGGCACCACGCCGGCCGGGGTGACCTGCCCACTGGGCGCCACCACCGTGACCTTGTCGCCCACCCCCACACCCAGGGCCCGCGCGAGCTCCACGCCCAGCACGATGTTCCACTGCCCGGGTTGCAAGGTGGCGAAGGCTGTGTCCTTCAACTGCGCGCCCAGGGTCGTGACGGTGGCCTCTTCTGCCGGCGAGATGCCGCGCACGATGGCCCCACGCAGGGTCTCGCCGCGCGAGACCAGCACCTGGGTGGCGATGAAGGGCGAGGCGCCGATGACTTCGGGGTGGGTGCGCGCCGCCTGGGCCACGGCCTGCCAGTCGGCCAGGGCGTTGCCGTCGGCGCTGAAGACCTCGATGTGCGGGATGACGCTGAGCATGCGGTCGCGGACCTCCTTCTGGAAGCCGTTCATCACCGACAGCACGATGATGAGTGCCGCCACGCCCAGGGCGATGCCCAGCATGGACACGCCGGAGATGAAGGAGATGAAGCCGTTGCGCCGGCCCGTGCGCCCGGCGCGGGTGTAGCGCCAGCCGATCTGCCATTCGTAGGGAAGGGGAAGGCCCATGGGGCTGGCACTCTACAGGACGCACACCGCCCCGGATAATCCCCGGCCATGCACCTGATCGTTCCCTTTGCCGGCGTGATGTCCGAGGCCGGCCGAGCGGCTGTGCGGGAGCTGGCCTTGCCCCATCTGACCGGCGCGCTGGACGGCATGGGCCTGCAGTGGCTGGCCGCGCCCGCGGGGGCTGACCCTGAACAGCCGGAGCTGAGCCTGACCCCCCCGCATGAACACGTGAGGGCGCTGGCCTGGGGCCTCACCGTGGCCGACGGCCAGGTGCCCTGGGGGGCGTTGGAGGCGGCCCGGCTCGGCCTGCCCGGAGCCGAGCGTGCATGGGGCCGGTTGACGCCTGCCCATTGGCAACTGGGCACGGAGCAGATCACGATGCTGGCTCCGCGATTGCTGTGCCTGGACAGCGCGGCCAGCGGCGCCTTCCTGGAGGCTGTGCGCCCCTTGTTCGAGACCGAGGGCTTTGAGCTCCATGCCACCGAAGCCGGGCACTGGCTGGCCAGCCACCCCGTGTTCGCAGACCTGCCTTGTGCCTCGCTGGACCGCGTGATCGGGCGCAATGTGGACCTCTGGCTGCCGGCCGACCCGCGGGCCCGCCTCCTGCGGCGACTGCAGAACGAGGTGCAGATGTTCCTGCACACCCACCCGCTGAACGAAGACCGCGAACGGCGGGGCGCGCTGCCCGTCAACTCCTTCTGGCTGGAGGGCTGCGGCGTGGCGCCAGCCGCGCAGGGCGCCGCAGGGCGGGCCTGGTCGGCGGACGTGATCGAAGACGACCGCTTGCGTGAGCCCGCGCTGAACGAAGACTGGTTTGCCTGGAGCCGCGCCTTCGCTCAGCTGGACGAAGGCCCGATCGCGCAGGCCCTGCAGGCCGCACGCGACGGTCAGTCCGTGATGATCAGCCTGTGCGGCGAGCGCCAGGCCTGCACCCTCACGCCGCGCCCGCTCACGGCCTGGCAGCGTCTGCGCAGAGGATGGCGGCAGCCTTCCATGGCCGCCGTGGAACGTGTTCTGGACGCCCTGTGATCCCCCCCCGCCTTCAGCCCCGGGACGCCCCGCCGCGCACCTGCTTTGCCTTGGAGCAGGCCGGCGTGCACCCCTTGCTGGCCCGCCTGCTGGCCGCGCGCGGCGTGCGCTCTGCAGCCGAGGTGGATGACGGGCTGCCGCATCTGCTGCCGCCCGCCTCCATGAAAGGGGCGGCCGACGCGGCGCGGCTGCTGGCCGACGCGATCGAGGCGGGCCAGCGCATCGTCGTGGTGGCTGATTACGACTGCGACGGCGCCACCGCCTGCGCCGTCGCGTTGCGGGGCTTGCGCCTGCTGGGGGCTGACCCGCGGAACCTGGGCTATGTCGTGCCCGACCGGGCCGTCCACGGCTACGGCCTCACGCCGGCCATCGTCGATCTGGCGCTTGAGCGCCACCCGGACTTGCTGGTCACGGTGGACAACGGCATTGCCAGTCTGGAGGGTGTGGCGCATGCGCAGGCCCGAGGTGTGGACGTGCTCGTCACCGACCACCACCTGCCCGCCGTGGTGGGCGACGAGGTGGTGCTGCCGCCCGCTCGCGTGATCGTCAACCCCAACCAGCCCGGTGACGGCTTCGAGAGCAAGGCGCTGGCGGGCGTGGGGGTGATGTTCTACGTGTTGCTGGCCCTGCGTGCCGAACTGCGCGAGCGCGGCCGTTTCGACGCCGCCAGCCAGCCGCGCATCGACGCCCTGCTGGACCTGGTCGCCCTGGGCACCGTGGCCGACGTGGTGAAGCTGGATGCCAACAACCGGCGCCTCGTGGCGCAGGGCTTGCGGCGCATCCGTGCCGGGCGCATGCAGCCCGGCGTCGCGGCCCTCTTCGCCGTGGCCGGAGCCGACCCGTCGCGGGCTGCGGCCCTGGACTTCGGCTTCAAGCTCGGCCCGCGCATCAATGCCGCCGGCCGCCTGTCCGACATGACCCTGGGCATCGAGTGCCTGCTCACCGATGACGCGGCGCGTGCGGCCGAGCTGGCGGCGCAACTGGACGCCATCAACCGCGAGCGACGTGAGGTCGAGGGCCACATGCGCGAACAGGCCGAAGCTGCGGTCGACCGGCAGCTGGCTGAGCTGGCCGTGCCCCCGCCCGCGGTCAGCCTGTTCGACGAAAGCTTCCACG
The DNA here is from genome assembly GCA_044372085.1 of Rubrivivax sp. GTDB lineage: Bacteria > Pseudomonadota > Gammaproteobacteria > Burkholderiales > Burkholderiaceae_C > Rubrivivax. Next base: position 4,602 of record JBILSM010000067.1, on the reverse strand, counting down.
AGGGGGTGGTGGGCATCGTGGCCGGGCGCCTGAAAGACAGGCTGCACCGGCCCACCTTTGTCTTTGCCCGCGCCCAGGACGGCTCGCTCAAGGGCAGCGGCCGCTCCATCCCGGGCTTTCACCTGCGGGATGCGCTGGACCTGGTGAGCAAGCGCGTGCCGGGAGTCTTGCGGCGCTTCGGGGGCCACGCCATGGCGGCGGGGGCCACGGTCGAGCCCGAGGGGTTCGAGGCCTTCGGCGCCGCCCTGCGCCAGGTGGCGCAGGAGTGGCTGGACCCGGCCACGCTGCAGCGTACGCTGCAGCACGACGGGCCGCTGGACCTGCAGTGGTTCAACGCGCCGACGGCGCAGATGCTGGACACCCAGGTGTGGGGCTCGGGCTTCGAGGCCCCGCTGTTCTGCGACCGGGTGGACGTGCTGCAACAGACCTTGCTGAAGGACAAGCACCTGAAGCTTCGGTTGCGTCACGCGGGCGAGGTGCGCGACGCCATCTGGTTCCAGCGCACAGAACCCTTGCCGCAGAGCGTGAAGCTGGCCTTTCGTATTCAACTCGACGAGTGGAACGGCCGCCAGCGGGTGCAGATGGTGGTGGAGGCGGCGCAGGCCGATTGACCTGCCGCCTTTGCGCCTGCGGCCTTGCGCGCACCGTGGCAAGGCAAGCGATGCCCCTTGTGCGGCGCGGTGACGCTGCTTGCGGCAGCATCTAGCGCATGAACATCATGTCACTTGCAAGAAGACGGGGGTGCGTCATGCGTTGGGCTTTTCTGGTGCGTTCGACCGCCTTGGTACTGGGGGCGGCGCTGTTGGTGCTGCCTGCGCTGGCCTCCACGGCCGCGGATTTGAAGCCCGTCACGGTGGCGCGTGGACTGGCCCAGCCCTGGGCCCTGGCCTTCCTGCCGGACGGCCGCATGCTGGTGACCGAACGGCCGGGGCGCATGCGCATCGTCACGCCCGACGGGCGCCTGGGGGAGCCTCTGCAAGGTCTGCCGCCTGTGGACGCCAAGGGACAGTGCGGCCTGCTGGACGTGGTGGTGGACCCGAAGTTCGCCGAGAACCGCTGGGTGTACTGGACCTACGCGGAGGCGGGCGAGGGTGGCAACGGCGTGGCGGTGGCCCGCGGGCGCCTGCAGGACCGCCAGCTCACCGAGGTGCAGGTGATCTTCCGGCAACTGCCCAAAGTGGCGAGCCAGCTCCACTGCGGGTCGCGCCTGGCCTTTGCCCGCGACGGCCGGCTTCTTGTCGGCCTGGGAGACCGTTTCAGCCGCAAGGACGACGCGCAGAACCTGGCTAATCATCTCGGCAAGATCGTCCGCATCGAACCCGATGGCCGGGTGCCGGCGGACAACCCCTTCGTCGGCCGCGCCGGGGCTGCACCCGAGGTCTTCACCCTGGGCCACCGCAACATCCAGGGCCTGACCGTGCACCCGGCCACGGGCGAGCTGTGGCAGACCGAGCATGGCCCGCAGGGCGGGGACGAGTTGAACGTGATCGAGGCTGGCCGCAACTACGGCTGGCCGCTGGTGACCTACGGGCGCAACTACGGCATCGGCACGCGCATTGGCGAAGAGGGGCCGAAGCCCGGCTTCGAGCAGCCGCTGCAATGGTGGGCGCCCGTGTCCATCGCCCCCAGCGGCATGACCTTCGTGACCAGCGACCGCTATCCCGGCTGGAAGGGCAGCCTGCTGGTGGGAGCGCTGCGCGCGCAGACGCTGGTGCGCCTGACGCTGGACGGTCGCAAGGTGGTGGCGCAGGAACAGCTGCTGGCATCGTTGCAGAAGCGCATCCGCGACGTGCGCCAGGGCCCGGACGGCTGGATCTACCTGGTGACCGACGGCGTGGAAGGGCAGATCATCCGGCTGGAGCGCTGACGCCCGAGCCGCAGCTCGCAGCCCTTGGCGCGCCGGGCCAGGCCTGCGCGCCGGCCCCGCGTCAGCTCACCCGCCCGAACCACCACAGGCCGAGCGCCGCGGCGGCCACGACGAGCGCGGCGGCCAGCAGCCCGAACAGGGCCGTGATCTCGGTTTCCTTGCGTTCGACGACCAGCTTGCTCGACAGCGACTCGTAGACCTTGATCAGGTCCTGTGCGGTGCCAGCATAGAAATACTCGGCCTGGGTCATGACCGCCACGGCCTTGAGCGTCTCTTCGTCCAGCCGCACCCGCATGCTCCAGCCCTCGAAGCCGATGGTCTCGCCCGAGGTGGTGCCCACGCCCACGGTGTAGACCCGCACGCCACGCTGCGCCGCCATCTTGGCTGCGTCCAGCGGATCAGGGCCGGTGGTGCGCTGGCCGTCGGTCAGCATGATGATGGCAGCTGAGCCGTAGGACCCCGGCTCCACGGGCTTGAATTCCTTCTTCGGCTTGTTGTCCCCCAGCGGCTTGGGCATGAGGCGCTGGCCGGTGATCTGGGCGATCTCGATCTCGTCGTCCGGGAACAGCGTGGCCAGCGACAGCACGATGCCGCTGCCGGTGGCGGTGCCGCGCTGCAACTGGAAGCGGTCGATGGCGGCGATGATGTCTTCGCGGCTGGTGGTGGGGGCCTGCACCACGGCGGCCGTGCCTGCGAAGGAGACGATGCCCACCTTCACATCACGCGGCAGGGCATTGACGAAGGTCTTGGCGGCCTCCTGGGAGGCGATGATGCGGTTGGGCTTGACATCGGTCGCGCGCATGGAGCCCGAGACGTCCATCGCCAGCATGATGGTCCGCTCGGTCAGGGGCAGCTTCACCACGGCCAGAGGCCGTGCTGCGGCGAAGAGCAGCACCGCCACCGCGCCCAGCATCAGGGCCGGCGGCACGTGCCGACGCCAGCCGGGGCCGCGCCCCAGGGCCTCCCGTGCCACCGAGATGCTGGCCAGGCGCACCGTGGAGCGCTTGCGCCGGCCCAGCAGCCACAGGTACAGGCCGATCAGCGCCGGCACCGCCAGCAGGCCCCACAGCAGGTTCGGCCACTGGAAGCTCATGTTCGGAAGCTCATGGTTCGAAGCTCATGGTCGGAAGCTCATGATGAGAGGCTCATGGTCGGAAGCTCAGGGTCCGGTCTGCGAGGCGGCCGCGGCGCGCTGGAAGGCGGCCGGGAAGCGGTGCGAGGTCTTCAGCCGCGCGCGTTGACGGCGCAGGTCGCACCAGCGCAGCAGCGCCTGCAGCAGGTCGTCGTGGGTGGTCAGCTCCAGCGTGTCGGCGCCACTGGCGGCCAGCGCCTCGCGCAGCCGGGCTTCGCGCTCCTGCGCGATGCGCTCGTAGCGCTGTCGAAACGTCGGGTCGGCACTGTCCACGAACAACTGCTCGCCGGTCTCGGCGTCTTCCAGCGTGACCAGTCCCATCTCGGGCAGGGCGCCTTCCAGGGGGTCGAACAGCCGCACCGCCACCACCTCATGGCGTTGTGCCAGGCGCGACAGGGGGGTCTCCCATCCCGGAGTGCTGATGAAGTCCGACACCACGAAGACCAGGCTGCGCCGTCGCAGCATGGGTGCTGCGGTCCGCAACAGGTCGGCCAGAGAGGTGGCGGTGGGTGCGCCGACGGCAGGCGCCTGCCGGCGCCACCAGCTCCGGCGGCGCTGCGCGCTGCCTTGAGGCACGGCCGGCCCGGGCCGCGGCATGCGCATGCGCTGCAGCAGGTTGAGCACGTGGGTGCGGGAACTGCCCGGCGGCAGCACCGTGTCCACCCGCGAGCCGTAGAGCAGGGCCCCCACCCGGTTGCCATGGCGCGTAAGCAAGCGCGCCAGGGCCGTCACGAAACCGGCCGAGACGGCCAGCTTGGTGGTGTCGCCCGAGCCGAAGTCCACGCTGCCCGACAGGTCCAGCAGGAACCAGGCGGTGAGGTCGCGGTCTTCCGTGAACTGGCGTACGTGCGGCACCTGCAGCCGCGCGGTGACGTTCCAGTCGATGTGGCGCACGTCGTCGTGCAACTGGTACTCGCGCAGATCGGCCAGGTCTACCCCGTTGCCGCGGCGCAGGGTGCGGAAGTCGCCCTGCAGCAGGCCGTCCAGGCGCTTGAGCACCGTCCACTCCAGGCGGCGCAGCAGCGCCTCTGCCGAGGGGTCGTCTGCCTTCACAGGTGCGGTGGTGCTGGCGGCTTCGGCCATGACAGGTTCAGCCGACGCTGCCGTCTGCGCCCACTTCGCCTTGCACGTGCTGCAGCGGCTTGTCGGGCACCGGCACTTTGGCCATCACGGCGCGGATGATGTCGTCGGCGCTGCGCCCTTCGGCCAGGGCCTCGTAGCTCAACACCAGGCGGTGCCGCATCACGTCAGGCACGAGGTCGCTCACATCCTCGGGCAGCACGTAGCGCCGGCCGCGCATCATGGCCAGGGCCTTGGCGCCTTCGATCATGGAGATGGTGGCTCTAGGGCTGGCGCCGTAGGTGATCAAGCCCTTGAGTTCGGGCAGTTCGTAGCGCGCCGGGTCCCGTGTGGCGCTGACCAGGCGCACCGCATAGGAGATGATGGAAGGGTCCACGTAGACGGCGCGGCACTCGCGCTGCAGGGCCGCCAGCGTCTCGGTGTCGGCCGCCGCCTGCACCTCCACCGCGGCGCCGGTGACGCGCTGGGCGATGACGAACTCTTCCTCCTCGGTGGGGTAGTCCACCAGCACCTTCATCATGAA
>JBILSM010000169.1:0-5178 GCA_044372085.1 Rubrivivax sp. | reverse complement strand
GTGCGGGCCATCATGGACCGCCTGAAGATGCCCGAAGGCGAAGCCATCGAGGCCGGCATCGTCACGCGCAGCATCGAGGGCGCGCAGCGCAAGGTGGAGGCGCGCAACTTCGACATACGCAAGCAACTGCTGGAATATGACGACGTGGCCAATGACCAGCGCAAGGTCATCTACCAGCAGCGCAACGAGATCCTGGAGGCCGGGGCGCTGCACGACCGCATCGCCAACCTGCGCCGCAGCACCCTGACCGACGTGGTGCAGGCCTGTGTCCCCGCCGAGAGCGTGGAGGAGCAGTGGGACCTGGCCGGCCTGGAGAAGACGCTGGCCGAGGAGTGGAAGGTGGAGGTGGCCCTGCGGGCGGCCGTGGAGGCCAGCGACTCGATCACGGCCGAGGACTTGCTGGAGAAGGTGCTGGCGGCGGGCGACGAACTGTTCCAGGCCAAGCTCGATTTCGTGGGCGCCGAGCAGTTCACGCCTTTCATGCGCATGGTGTTGCTGCAGTCCATCGACTCGCACTGGCGTGAGCATCTGGCCGCGCTGGATTACCTGCGCCAGGGTATCCACCTGCGCGGCTATGCGCAGAAGAACCCCAAGCAGGAGTACAAGCGCGAGGCGTTCGAGTTGTTCGCCCAGATGTTGGACTTGGTCAAGGCCGAGGTCACGCGTACCCTGATGGCTGTGCGTATCCAGACCCAGGACGAGGTGGCCCAGGCGGCCGAAGCCATTGAGGAGCGCGCCAGCCAGCTCAGCAACGTCACCTACACGCACCCCAACGAGGACGGCAGCGTGTCGCAGGAGACCGACCCGTCCACCCAGGTGGCCGAAGTGCCGAAAGTGGGCCGCAACGACCCTTGCCCCTGCGGCAGCGGCAAGAAGTACAAGCAGTGCCACGGCAAGCTGGCGTGAGCGCCCGCAAGCCCGGCGCAGGCCCCGGAAGCTGACCTGCACGACCGGCCCTTGCTGCGCGGGGCCGATGAACCGGAGACATCGCCATGCCCGTGAACCTGTCCGCGCCGAACCCGGCTGATCTTCACTCTGTGGCCGGCCTGCGCATCGGCACCGCCATGGCCGGTGTGCGCAAGGCGAACCGGCGCGACCTGGTGGTGTTTCTGCTGGATGAAGGGGCGGCGGTGGCGGGCGTGTTCACGAAGAACCGCTTCTGTGCCGCGCCCGTGCAACTGTGCCGTGAGCACCTGGCTTCGGCGGCACCGGACCGGGGCATCCGTGCCCTGGTCGTCAACACCGGCAATGCCAATGCCGGCACAGGCGCTGACGGGCTGGCCCGCGCCCGGCGCACTTGCGAAGCCCTGGCGGCGCACCTGGGCGTGGCGGCGCAGCAGGTGCTGCCGTTTTCCACGGGCGTGATCATGGAGACGCTGCCGGTGGAGCGGATCGAGGCCGGCTTGCCCGCCGCGCTGTCCAACGCCGCAGACACCATGCCCGCGGACGGTGCACGCTGGGCGGAAGCTGCGCGGGGCATCATGACCACCGACACGCTGCCCAAGGCGGCGTCCACCCAGGTGCAGATTGGCGGGCGCACCGTCACCGTGACCGGCATCTCCAAGGGTGCCGGCATGATCAAGCCCGACATGGCCACGATGCTGGGCTACATGGCCACCGATGCGGTGATTGCACAGTCAACCCTGCAGCAGCTGGTGACCGAGGCCGCTGACGCGAGCTTCAACCGCATCACCATCGATGGCGACACCTCCACCAACGACAGCTTCGTGCTGATGGCCACGCAGGCCGCGGGTCATGCACCGATCACGTCGCTGGACAGCGAGGACGGGCGCATCCTGCGCCAGGCCGTGGTCGAAGTCGCCCAGCGCCTGGCCCAGGCCATCGTGCGCGACGGCGAGGGCGCCACCAAGTTCATCACTGTGCGCGTGGAGGGCGGACGCAGCCAGGCCGAGTGCCGCCAGGCGGCGTATGCCATTGCCCACTCGCCCCTGGTGAAGACGGCCTTCTTCGCCAGCGACCCCAACCTCGGCCGCATCCTCGCCGCCGTGGGCTACGCCGGCATCGATGACCTGGACCAGGGTCTGATCGACCTGTTCTTGGATGAGGTGCATGTGGTGCGCCAAGGCGGACGCCACCCCGACTACCGCGAGGAGCACGGCCAGCGTGTGATGAAGCAAAGCGAGATCACGGTGCGGGTGGATATGCACCGTGGGCCGGCGCAGGCCACGGTGTGGACCTGCGATCTCTCACACGATTACGTCAGCATCAACGCCGACTACCGGAGCTGATGCCGGCACCCGAGAACTCTCAGGCGCCCGCTCCTGTGCCGCCGGTCTGGCCGGACAACACTGGTTCGCAAGATCCCGCTCACGCTTCTGTGCCTCAGTGCGGCGCGGGGCTGGTGCCGCCCCGGAGCTTCTTCCAGAGTTGGCGCGATCGCCTGAGCTTGCCGCCCCACGATCTGCTGCGGCAGGCGACGTACCGGCGGCTGTTCGTGTCCATCCTGATGAGCTCATTGGGTGGGCAGATCAGCATGCTCGCCCTGCCGCTCACCGCGGCCGTTCTGCTGCAGGCCACGCCCACGCAGATGGGGCTGCTCACCGCCGCCGAGTTGGCGCCGTTCATGCTGTTGTCGTTGCCCTGCGGGGTCTGGCTGGACCGGGTGCGCAAGCTGCCCATCTATGTGGCCGGCGAAGCCATGCTGGCGCTGGTACTGGCCAGCGTGCCGCTGGCCTGGTGGCTGGGCTGGCTGGGCATGCCCTGGCTGTACGCCGCGGGCTTCGTGCTGGGCTCGGTGCACGCGCTGGCAAGCTCAGGCGCAGAGGTGGTGGGTCCGGGCCTGGCGGGGGCCTTGATCAAGGCGGTGGGGGCGCCCATCGCGCTGTTGTTGAATGCGGTCATGCTGCTGGGCTCGGTGGCCATCCTGCGCGGACTGAAGGTGCAGGAGACTCTGGCGCCGCCTTCCAGCCAGGGCTTCTGGCCACAGCTCAAGGAGGGCTTGCAGTTCGTGGCGCGCACGCCGCTGCTCTGGGGAATGGCGGCCATGCTGGGCGTCTGGCAGTTCTTCCACCATGGCGCGGTGGTGGTGCAGATTCTGTTGGCCACCCGCACGCTGGGCCTGTCAGAGCAGGATGTGGGGCTGAGCTTCGTGGGCCTGGGGGTGGGTACGGTGGCGGCCAGTGTGTTTGGCAAGCGACTTTCACAGCATATCGGTCCCGGACCTTGCATGCTGCTGGGCATCGCCGTCACCGGTGTGGGCTGGGTGGCCTGCAGCCTTGCGCCCGCGGCAGAGGGTTTCTGGTTCTTTGCCTTGATGCTCATCTGCTTTGGCCTGGGCGCGGTGATGATCTTCATCAATTTCCTGTCGCTGCGCCAGGCCATCACCCCCACGCCGCTGCTGGGCCGCATGACCAGCACGATGCGCTGGTTGATGCTGCTGCCTGCCGGGCCTGGCGCCTTGTTGGGCGGCTGGCTGGGTGAACATGCGGGCTTGCGGGTGCCATTGGCCGTTGCCGGTGCGGGGTCCCTGCTTCTGGCGCTGATCCTCTGGTGGCGAGTACCCCTGATTCGCGATGTCAAGGTGCTGCCCACGCCCGCTGACCATGGACTGGCCCGCGCTGCAGCGCCGCCCCTGGAGGTGGACGCCGTCTCGCGCTGATCAGTTGCCGCTCAGGCCACCGGTGAGAAGCGATCCACCGCGTCGGTGATGATCCCGTCGATACCGATGGACTGCAGCCAGGCGGCGGGCGCGGGGTCGTTCACGGTGTAGACCAGGCCGCGCATGGCGGCGCCGTGGATCTGCCCCAGCGCTTGCGCCGACATGAGGTTGTAGTTGGTGATGACGGCTGCGCAGCCCAGCTGCTGCGCCGTGTCCAGCCAGCCGGGCCACAGGGTGTCCAGCAGCAGGGCACGGGGGATGTGCGGTGCCGTCTCCCGGGCGCCGGCCAGCGCCTCGGATCGGAAGGAACTGAACACCAGCGGTGGTGGCACAGGTCCGGCCCACAGCCGGGCGGCTTCACGGCCCACCACCTGGCCGGTGTGGCGCTCGGTGCCGGGCGTGGGCTTGATCTCCAGGTCCAGCGCGAAGGCGTTGGCGTGCAGCCAGGCCGCCAGGGCTTGCAGGCTGGGCAGCGGCTCGCCGGCGTAGGTCCGGCTGTGCCAGCCGCCGGCGTCCAGGCGTGAGAGCTCAGACCAGGCCAATGCTCCCGCGACACCGCGTCCGGCGGTGGTGCGATCGAGGGTGGCGTCATGCAGCAGGAAGGGCACGTCGTCGGCACTGAGCTTCACATCACATTCAAACGCGCGGTAGCCGTGCGCGGCCCCCAGCCGGAAGGCGGCCAGGGTGTTCTCAGGCGCCAGCTTGCCGGCGCCGCGGTGGGCGATCCACAGCGGCAAGGGCCAGGCTGAGGGACTCACTGGGCCGCCTCGACGCGCTGACCCGTGGACGGGTCGAACCAGTGCAGGCGCTCGGCCGGCACGCGCAGGTGCAGCGTCTGGCCGGGGCGCGGCGGGGTCAGCGTGCCGTCGATGCGCAGGGTGAAGGCCGCGCCGGCCAGGTGCCCGTGCACCAGGCGCTCGGCGCCCAGCATCTCCACCACCTCCACGCGCAGCGGCCAGCAGGCCGGGTCGCCCTCGGTACCCGGCTCGGTGTGCTCGGGCCGCAGGCCCAGGGTCAGCGAACCCTGGCGCGGCGCTGCGCCCGTCAGGGGCAGCACCTGAGCTCCCACCTCGAATCCGGCAGCGGTGGCCTGCCCGTTCAGCAGGTTCATGGGCGGCGAGCCTATGAAGCTGGCCACGAAGGTGGTGGCGGGTGCGCCGTAGACCTGCTCGGGCGTGCCGATCTGCTCGATGCGCCCGGCGTTCATCACGATCATGCGCTGGGCCAGTGTCATGGCCTCAACCTGGTCGTGCGTCACGAACAGCGAGGTGATGCCGAGCTCTCGGTGCAGCTTCTGGATCTCCAGTCGCGTCTGCGCCCGCAGCTTGGCGTCCAGGTTGGACAGCGGCTCGTCGAAGAGAAACACCTGCGGCTGGCGCACGATGGCCCGGCCCATGGCCACCCGCTGGCGCTGCCCACCTGACAGTTGCCGGGGCTTGCGATCCAGCAGACCGCCCAGTTCCAGGATGCCTGCGGCCTTCTGCACACGGCGCTCGATCTCGTCCTTGGGTACCTTGGCATTGCGCAGGCCGTAGGCCATGTTGTCGTACACCGTCATG